>JANLUQ010000287.1:0-31769 GCA_031363565.1 Armatimonadota bacterium
GCCCCGGCACGCTCTGGCTGGCCCAGGTCTCGCTTATGCCGCCCGCCTACCACGACCGTCCCAACGGCCGCCGCCCGGACCTCATGCAGAAGATGGCCGACATGCAGCCCGCCTTTCTGCGCCTGCCCGGCGGCAACTACCTGGAAGGCAACACCATCGCCGAGCGGTTCGACTGGAAAAAGACGATCGGCCCGATTGACCAGCGGCCCGGTCACCAGGGGCCGTGGGGCTACCGCTCGACCGACGGCATGGGCCTGCTGGAGATGCTGGAATGGTGCGAGGACCTGAAGATGCAGCCCGTCCTGGCCGTCTTCGCCGGGTACGCCCTGCGCGGCGACTATGTCGCCCCCGGCCCCGCCCTGACGCCCTATGTGCAGGACGCCTTGGAAGAAATCGAGTACGTCACCGGCGATGCGGGCACGACCTGGGGCGAACGCCGCATCAAGGACGGTCACCCCGCCCCGTTCCCGCTCACCTATGTGGAGATCGGCAACGAGGACACTTTCGACCGTTCGGGCAGCTACAGCGGCCGGTATGCCCAGTTCTACGATGCCATCAAGGCCAAGTACCCGAAATTGCAGATTATCGCCACCGCCCGTGTCCAGGGCCACGCGATGGACGTGCTGGACGACCATTACTACCGCTCGGCGGCGGCGATGGCAAGCGACGCCGGCCATTACGACAAGACCGACCGCAGCGGCCCCAAGATCTTCGTTGGCGAGTGGGCCTCGACCGAGGGCAGCCCGACCCCGACCATGCAGGCCGCCCTGGGCGACGCCGCCTGGATGACCGGCATGGAGCGCAATTCGGACATCGTCGTTTTAGAGTCCTACGCCCCGCTCCTCGTCAACGTCAACCCCGGCGCACGCCAGTGGGGCACGAACCTGATCGGCTATGACGCCTTGAACAGCTTCGGGTCGCCCTCGTACTATGTGCAGAAGATGTTCGGCACCAACCGGGGCGATGTCATCCTGCCCGTCACCCTCGTCCCGCAGGGCATCGTGCCGGTCGCCGCCCCCCTGCCGTCGGGCAAGATCGGCGTTGCCACCTGGGCCACGCAGGCCGAGTTCAAGGACATCCAGGTGACGCAGGGTGGGAAGACGCTCTACGCCAAAGACTTCGCCCAGGGGGACGCCGACTGGACTCTAGGGCAAGGCCAGTGGACTGTCGCGGACGGTGTCCTGCGGCAGACCGGCGACCAGACCAACTCGCGTGCTACGGCAGGGGACACGGCCTGGACCGATTACACCTACCACGTCCAGGCCCGCAAACTCGGCGGCGCCGAGGGCTTCCTGATCGCCTTCCACTACCGGGATGACGGCGACTATCTCTGGTGGAATATCGGCGGCTGGGGCAACACCCGCACCGCCATCGAGCAGGTTCAGACCGGCTCCAGCACCCAGCTTGGCCCCGACATCCCGGTGACGGTCGAGACAGGCCGCTGGTACGATATCAAGATCGAGGTCCAGGGCCGCCAGGTCCGCTGCTTCCTGGACGGCAAACTGGTCGAGGAAGTGACTGATGCGCCATCCGCCCCGCCCGCGCCGCTCTATGCCGTCGCCAGCCGCGCCTTGTCCACGGGCGACGTCATACTCAAGGTCGTCAACACCTCCCCCGCCGCCCAGCAGATCCAGATAGACCTACAAGGGGCGTCGGGCGTCGCCAAGACTGCCGTCGCCCAGGTGCTGGCCGGCGACCCCGCCGACGTCAACTCGCTCGAAACTCCTGAGAAGGTCGCCCCGCAGACGACGGCCCTGACCGGTGTGGGCAAGACCTTCCTCCACGAGTTCCCCGCCCACTCCGTCACCGTGCTGCGGGTTAGGGCGCGGAAATAGTCCTCTCCCCGGCGCAAGCGCGGATCCTCTCCCCGTCGCTGCGCGCCGACCCTCCCCTCGAAGGGAAGGGGGTGTCAAAGGGGGTTTGACTAGCCCTCTTGGAGGGCCTACCGTGACCGGAGGGCCTTGCGAGAAGAGATGCCCTGGCCCCTTTGACACCCCCTTCCTTCCGAGGGGAGGGGCGCGACTTGTCGCGGGGAGAGGATCAGAAAACCATTATGAAACCCTTTACGCCCTTCTTCCTCGTCCTCGCGGGCCTCTGCCTGCCCGGCTGCCTCGCCCAGACTGCGCCTGCTACGCCTGCTGCGCTCGTTGACCTGGATGCGCGCGACCCCAGCGCGGGGACGGCGACCTGGAAGAACGGCGGCTCGCTTGGACCGTTCACCCGGCTGGGCGCACCCCAGGGCCAAACCGTCGGCGGGGTCCGCGCCGTCTCGTTCGACGGCGTCCATGACGCCTATCGAGGGCCGGTCACGACACCCGCTCTGGAAGGCCGCGCGCCCCGAACGATCGAGGTCTGGGCCTATAATCCGACCATTGATGCCGACGAGGAGACGGTCGTGGCCTGGGGCAAACGCGGTGGGCCGACTGGCACGGCCGCCTCCCTGAACTGGGGTCGCAGTGCCAATTTCGGCGCGTTCACCCACTGGGCCGCCGACTTGGGCTGGAACGGCGTCCCCCGGCCCGGTCGGTGGCATCAATTGGCCTACACTTATGATGGCCACACCGCCCGTGTTTACGACGACAGCGTGGAAAAGAACGCCCTCGACATCACCCTGGACACCGCGCCCGGCTTCCCCATCACCGTCGCTGCCCAGAACGGGGCGGATGGGCAGCCGCAGTTCATCAACACCGCGAACGGCGCCCAACTCGCCGGCTCGCTCGCGATCGCTTCCCTACGCATCCTCCCCGCCGCCCTGACGGCTGCCCAGATCGCCCGCGACTTCGATGCCGAATCCGCCCGATTTGGCGCGACCCGGCCCGTCAGCATTCTCCAGAAGGGCCGCGACGAATTCACGGTCGGCGGGTTTACCCTCTCGCTTCTGCGCGCGACCGGGACGGCGGCTTCGCTGTCGGCGGCGAGGAGCGGCTTCGACTTCCTGCCCGGCGACCGGCTGGCCCGGCGTCTCGGGGCGGGCAACTATCAACTCGGCGACCTGACCCTGCGGACGCGGGCGGGCGGCGGGGCCTGGCAGTCCTACTCGACGGCCGCCGACCGTGATGATGATGTTCTGCCGCTCATCACGCCGGGGACGCTCGCCGCCGCCGACATCACGCCGGCACTGGGCGCAGGCTGCCCCCTCTCCGTCACCCGCGAATGGGTCACTGCGGCGGGGCGGCTCACCCTGCGATTCCGGCTAACCAACAAGACGAGGCAGCCGATCGAGATCGGCGCGCTGGGCGTGCCGATGGTGTTCAACAACCTGCTGACCGGCCGCTCCCTGGAAGAGACGCACGAGAAGTGCGCCTTTGCCACCCCCGCCATCAACGGCGCGGCAGGCTACATCCAGGTGACGCGGCTGAACGGCAGTGGTCCCGCCCTGCTGGTCCTGCCCGAGCGCGGCACGTCATTCGAGGCTTACCGGCCTTTGTATGACGATCCGACGCCGCGCAGCGTCACATTCGAGGGCTTTTACGAGTGGATGGCGCACTCACGCGCCTACGCCGAGAACGAGTGGCGCGGCGCGGCGGGGACCTGGAACCCGCCGACTTCGCGGGTGCTTCTCCCCGGCGCGTCCGCCGTCTACGGCTTCCGGTTCGCCTTGTCGCCCTCCATTCGCGGCATCGAGGCCACCTTGATCGCCGAAAAGCGCCCCGTCGCCGTCGGCGTGCCGGGCTATGTCCTGCCGAACGACCAGGTCGGGCGGCTGTTCCTGCACTTCGGCTCGCCGGTCCGGTCGCTGACCGTCTCCCCGCCCGGCGCATTAAAGTGGCAGGCCGACGCGCGCCCGACGCCGCACGGCTGGCAGGGGTACATGCTGCGCGGGGTCAAGCCGGGCCGCTGCCGACTCGTGATTAGTTACGCCGATGGCCTGCGCCAGTCCATCGCGTACTTCGTGACGCCGCCCGAGGCCACCCAGGTGCGCCGCCTGGGCACGTTCCACGCCGACAAGCAGTGGTTCACGGACCCGAAAGACCCTTTCCACCGCACCGACTCGTTCCTGCCCTTCAACCGCAAGACGGGCCAAATGGTGGTGCAGCACCCGCACGCCTGGTTTGTCGGCCTGAGCGACGAGATCGGCGCGGGTGCGTCCGTCGCCATGGCGATGAAGAACCTGGGGCAGCCTGACGCCCGCGAGATCGCGCTGCTGGAGAAGTACGCCGATACCGCCCTGTGGGGCAATCTCCAGAACCGCGACTACAGTGTCCGCGCGGGTCTGTTCTATTATGACCCGCAGGCGTTCCCGGACTATTACCAGTTCCACGGCACCGACTGGACCTTCTGGGACAAGGCGCGGACCGAGACCACGTGGCGGGCATTCAACTACCCCCACGTCACCGCCGTCTACTACGCGCTTTACCACCTGTCGCGCGACCACCAGGGCCTGGTGACGGCCCACTCGTGGGACTACTATCTGGACCATGCTTTCCATACGGCCCTCGCCATCCAGCAGTTTGCGCCCGATCTGGCCCAGTTCGGCCTGATGCTGGGCAGCGCCTTCCCCGACCTCATCCGCGACCTGCGCCGCGAGGGCTGGAACGACAAGGCCGACCAGCTTGAAGCCTACATGCACAAGCGCGAAGACCGCTGGAAGACCCTGCGCTATCCCTTCGGCAGCGAGATGCCCTGGGACTCGACCGGCCAGGAGGAAGTCTACACCTGGAGCCGCTACTTCGGCGACGACGACAAGGCGCAGGTAACTCTGGACGCCGTCACCGGCTACATGCCCACCGTCCCGAACTGGGCCTACAATGGCGCCGCCCGCCGCTACTTCGATGCGCCCATCAACGGCAACTACTGGACGGAGATCGTGCAGACGACGAACCACTACGGCTCGGCCATCAACGCCGTTCCCGTTTTAGATGCCTACAAGCGCGATCCTGCCGACTTCTACCTGCTCCGCATCGGCTATGCCGGCATGGACCAAATTTTGGCGAACATTGATGCCCAGGGCTTTGCGTCTTATGGCTTCAACACGGACCCGACCCACCTGGACTTCGACCCGTACACCGCTGACTACGGCATCGCTTTCTTCGGCTACGCCCGCAATGCCGGGGCCTATATCGTGCATCACCCCGAGTTCGGCTGGCTCGGCTTCGGCGGCGACGTGCAGACGCAGGCGGACGGAACCATCCGAGTGACGCCGCGCGACGGCTTCCGCCACCGCATCTTCCTCGCCCCCGTCGGGCTGTGGCTGACCCTGGACGCCGGGACGTTCCAGCAGGTGACATTCGACCCGCGCACGAAAGCGGTGCGGGTGACATTGGCAGCCGCCACGCCCGACGCGCCGACCGCCCTGCTGCGCCTCGGCCAGACGCCGACCGGGACCCTGCCGGCCCACTTCGCGCCGGCTGCCCCGACGCCGCTTGTCCGGGGCGCGTATGCTGTCCGCCTGGGAACACAGGCCGTCACGCTGACGCTCGCCCCGGCCCGGCAAAAGGCACCCAAATGACCCTATGGCCGCTGCCCCTCCTGTTTCTTTTGTTCCCAGCGCACCCGCCGGACACTGCGCTTGTCAGGGTACAATCGCTCTTTCATCCCACAACGGAGATAGCGCCATGACCGACAGTCCGATTCCTATGACCAAAGAAGAGACTATGACCAAAGAAGAGATCGTCAAAGATGACGGGCGCACTCTAACTTATTACACCTTCCCCGATGACCAGGCTGCCCCGACGTCGCCTGCCGCCCCGGAGGCCGCTCATGTCTGAGCTGCGCTGGCACCCGATCCTGGAGGAGTGGGTCATCACGGCGACCTTGCGCCAGGACCGTACCTTCCTTCCGCCGCCCGATTACAACCCGCTCGCTCCGACCAAGCCGGGCGGTTTCCCGACCGAGATCCCGCGCCCCGAATACGACATCGTCGTCTTCCAGAACAAGTTCCCGTCGCTCCAGCCGCACCCGCCTGCACCCGCCGTCGAGGGCACCGCACTCACCCCCGTGCGCCCCGCCGTGGGCGCCTGTGAGGTGGTCGTCTACACGCCCCAGGCCGACGCGACCCTGGCTGAATTGTCGGTCGAGAAGATCGAGCACCTGGTCTGGGTCTGGACCGACCGCTTCGCCGCTCTGGAGGCCAGGCCCGAGATTCACTACATCTTCCTGTTCGAGAACAAGGGCCGCGAGATCGGCGTCACGCTTACCCACCCGCACGGGCAGATCTATGCCTACCCCTTCATCCCGCCCCGCCTCCAGACGGAATTGAACTCCGCCAAGAAGCACTGGGACGCGCACGGCACCAGCCTCTTCCTCGACGTGCTGAAACAGGAACTCGAAGACGGCCGACGCATCGTCACGCAGAACGACAGCTTCGTGGCGACGGTCCCGTTCTTCGCCCGCTATCCCTATGAGGTCCACATCACCGCCCGTACATTGGGCAAGGCTGCTCTGACCGACTTCACGCGCGAAGAGCAGCGTGACCTGGCGGCGATCCTGAAGACGGTCTTGGTCAAGTACGATAACTTGTTTGACATGTCGCTGCCCTACATCATGGCCCTGCATCAGCGGCCCACGGACGGCGGTGACTATCCCTACTACCAGTTCCACATCGAGTTCTATCCGCCCAACCGGACGAAGGACAAGCTGAAATATCTGGCCGGGTCCGAGGCCGGCGCGGGGACCTATATCAACGATACTTTGGCCGAGGAAAAGGCTGCCGAACTGCGCGCTCTGGAACCACATGTGTAACTGCCGGTCAACTGCTATGAACAAAATCATTGTCTTCTTCTGCTTCATACTCACCCTGAGCGCCCCACGCCTCGCCGCCGCCCAGGCCGCGCCTGGCCCGCGCCTGCACCTGCGATTCGACACGGGCTGGCGCTTCCACCGGGGGGATGCGCCGGGCGCGGAACGGGCGAATTTCGCCGACGCCGCCTGGCGGCGCGTGGACCTGCCCCATGACTGGAGTATCGAGGACCAGCCGCCTCTCACACTGCCTCAGATGCCCACCGTGGCCGCCACGTCTGGCCAATGGCGGTTTACATTGGGTGATGACCCCACCTGGAAGAACAGTGACTTCGACGATTCGGCCTGGAAGACCGTCACCCTCCCGGCCTACTGGAGCACACATCTCACTGGCGATTTTACCAACAAGTTCGGCTGGTATCGCCGCCGTTTCAGCGTCCCCGCCGCCCTGCGCGGCAGGGACATCCTCCTGCTGCTCGGCAAGGTGGACGACTCGGACGAGACATTCGTCAACGGCGTCAAGGTCGGCGGCCTGGGATCATTCCCGCCCAATTATGTGACGGCGTATTCCGCCACGCGCCGCTACCTCGTCCCGGCCGGTTTGCTGAAGGGCGACGGTACGGACCTTGTCGCCGTGCGCGACTACAATGGGGGAGGGGACGCGGGCATTTACGAGGCCGCCGCGCTTCCTGACCGGAGCGGCCCGTTCGACGCCGAGAGCGAGAGCGGAGCGGCGCAAGGCTTCACGGAGGGCGGCGTCGGGTGGTATCGCAAGCCGTTCGCGCTCCCCGCCAGCCTCAAAGGCAAGCGCCTGAGCGTGACCTTCGACGGCGTCTACATGGACTCCCAGGTCTGGTTCAATGGGCATCTGCTGGGGACGCACCCCTACGGCTATACGGGCTTTTCCTATGATCTGACCCCCTACGTCCGGCTGGGCGGCGCATCCAACCTCCTGGCTGTCCGTGTAGACGCCAGCGGCAAGACGAGCCGCTGGTACTCGGGCGCAGGCATCTATCGCCACGTCTGGCTGACGGCGGCCAGTCCTACGCACATCGCGGAGGCTGGTGTCTACATCACGACGCCCCGCGTCAGCGCCAAAGAAGCGACCGTGCGCGTCCGTACCACGATTGACGGGCGGGTCAAGGGCCAGAGCATGATCCTGACCTCGCGCGTTCTGGACGCGCGCGGCATAGTCGTCGCCTCCGTCGCGGTGGACGGTCCATTCGCCGCCGTCACCGGCCCACTCGGCCAGCAATTTGAAGTCGCCCGCCCTCGCCTCTGGTCCCCGGACACGCCCACGCTCTACCACCTGGTCAGCACCCTCACCATCGGCGGTAAAGTCGTAGACCGGACTGAAACGCCCTTCGGCATCCGCTCGCTCTCCTTCGATGCCACCCATGGATTTCTGCTCAACGGCAAGTCCCTGAAGCTGCGCGGCGGGTGCGTCCACCACGACGACGGCCCGCTCGGATCGCGTACCTATGACCGGGCCGAGGAGCGCCGCGTGGCGCTGCTGAAAGCCGCCGGCTTCAACGCCATCCGCACGAGCCATAACCCGCCCTCACCTGCCTTTTTAGATGCCTGTGACCGGCTCGGCATCCTGGTCATGGATGAAGCGTTCGACTGCTGGAAATACGGCAAGAACCCGCAGGACTATGGCCGCTTTTTCGATGCTTCCTGGAAGAGTGATATCGACAGCATAGTGCAGCGCGACCGCAACCACCCGAGCGTCGCCCTGTGGAGCATCGGCAACGAGATCCCCGAACAGAGCGGGCCCGAGGGCGGCCCGCGCGCCGCTCTGCTGGCCGGCGAAGTGCGCGCCCAGGACCCATCCCGCCCTGTTTCACAGGCGACCAACCCGGACGCCGATAAGTTGGAGCCGCTGCTGGAACACCTGGATGTGGTCGGTTATAACTATCAGGCCGGACGGTTTGCGGCAGACCATGACAAGCACGGAGACCGCGTGTTCGCCCAGACCGAGTCCTTTCCGAATGACTGCTTCAATTCCTGGATGCAGGTCGTGGACCACCCCTACGTCGTCGGCGACTTTGTCTGGACCGCCCTCGATTATCTGGGCGAGGCGGGCATTGGGCGCGATATCTACCCCGGTGAGGGCGGCGGGTTCGTCGGCGACTACCCCTACGCTGTGTCCGGCTGCGGCGACCTCGACCTGATCGGCATCCGCAAGCCGCAAAGTTATTATCGGGGCATCGTGTGGGGCGTCGGCCCGCGCATCGCTGCCTTCACGGACGCCGTCGCTGAGGGCGAGCCGGGCTATAAGGTCAGCGGCTGGGGCTGGCCCGACGACCGCGCGAGCTGGACCTGGCCCGGCACGGAGGGCAAGAACCGAACCGTCCGCGTCTACGCCAATACCCCACGCGTCCGTCTGCTCCTGAATGGCCGCGACCTGGGCGAGAAGGAGACGACGCGGGCGACCCATGACACGGCCACTTACACCGTGCCCTATGCGCCGGGCAAACTGGTCGCCGTCGGTCTGGACGCGCAGGGCGGAGAGGTCTCCCGCTGGACTTTGAACACGGCCGGCTCAGCCTCCGCCCTGCATCTGACGCCGGAGCGGACCGTCCTCGCCGCCGACGGCCAGGACCTCGCCTATATCCAGGTCGAGGCGCTGGACGCCTCGGGCAGGCTGGACCCGAACGCCGCCGCCCTGGTCCACTTCACGCTGGCCGGGCCGGGCCGGATCGTCGCCGTCGGCAGCGGCGACCCGCGCAGCAAGGAGAGCTTCCAGTCGCCTCAGCGCCGCACCTTCCGGGGCCGCTGCCTCGTCATCCTTCAGTCTTCGGACCGCGCCGGGACCCTTCACTTGACCGCGCAGGCCGACGGCCTGAAAGGCGCGGCAGCCGCCGTGATGGTGCGATAGTTCCCCTGCGTAGGGGCTGTGGAAAGCCCCAGCAGACTAGCCCCAAGGAACATTTTTATGCGCCCTGCCTTCTTGATTTCCCTCACTATCCTCACCGCCCTTCTGGCCGCCGCCCCGTGCCTTGCCGCCGTGCCGCCGACGCCCCCCGCCATCACTGCGGACGCGGACGGCGTGACCATTCACGGCAAGCGGACGATCCTGCTGATCGGCACCTTCCAGCCCTCCCGCACCGACCCCTCCGACTGGGACCGGCGGCTGGCACAGTTCGCGGCCAGCGGCTACAACACGATAGACTGCCTCGTGCCATGGAACTTCCATGAGCCGGAGGAGGACCACTTCGACTTCTCCACGCCCACCCATAACCTGCCCTGGTTCCTGCGGCTCTGCCGGAAGCACCACTTGTACGTCTTCCTGCGCTCCGGCCCCTACGTCTGCGACGAGTGGGACGGCGGCGGCTTCCCGGCCTGGCTCATCCCCAAGGCAGGCCTGGAGATACGCCGCCCCAACCCGCGCTACCTGGCTGCTGTCCGGAAATGGGTGCGCGCCTTGGACCGCACCGTCCGGCCCTATCAGATCACGAAGGGCGGGCCGATCATCCTGAACCAATTGGAGAACGAACTGGACTACTTTGGGGCGGGGTCTGACGACGACCGCCGGGCCTACCTCACCGCCCTGCGTGATTACGCCCGGCAGGACGGCCTGGACATCCCGTTAACGGCCTGCGTCGGCAGCCCGAACGGCACCGACGGTCCGCTGCGCCGGGCGATGGGACTGGCCGACGGCATTATCCCCACCGGAAACTTCTACGGTGGCGGCGCAATCGAGGCGCGGGCGCGCGGATTCATCGCCGCCGTCCATGCTGCCAAATCCGCCGACGGCACTTCCATGGCCGCATCCCCGGTCATCTGCTCCGAAACCGGGCGGGACGAGGCCGGGCAGCGCCGCCTTCTGGCCGCCGGGCTGAAAGGCGTTTCACCCTTCAACTTCGTGTCCGGTTCCAACTTCCTGTTCAACAACGGCGACACCAACTGGAACAGCCCGATCTCCTACATCAGCACCTCCGTAGACTTCGGTGGCATGATTAGCTTCAGCGGCGTCCAGACACCAAACTGGTACGCCGCCCGCCGTCTGGCCGGCTTCGTCAGCACGGTCTCGGATGCCCTGGCCCGCGCCCTCTCCGACACGAGTTGGGAGGGCGGATTTTCTGTTTCTAATACCGCCCTCGGGTCCGACGAGGGCGGCGGCAAGCCACGGCGCCTGTACCGACTGGCCGCCCCGAGCGGCCCGCAGTTTGTGTTCCTGTGGAACGACGGTGGCAAGGCCCAGCCGACGACCCTGACGGTCGGCTCGCTGACCCTGCCGCGCCATTCGACGCTCTCCGTCGCGCCCGGCTACGACCAGATCGTGCCTTTGAACCTATCCCTGGCGGCTTGGGGGCTGCCGGATGTCACTCTGCGCTACGCGACGGGCGAACTTTACCACTGCGAACGTCTGGGCCAGACGACTACCTTGACCCTGGCAGGCGACGGCGGCAGCGGGGGCGAGGTCAGTCTGTCCGCCGCGCCCGCCAAAGTGTTCATGAAGGGCATTCCCGCCCGCGTCTTTGCCGACGGCAGCGATTGGACGGCTGCTTATCGGACCGGGCAGACGCGCGGCCTGACCCTGTTCTACGGCCCGCGCCGCCTGGTCATCCGGCTTGTCTCGCGTCAGGAACTCGACGCCGCCCCCGCCGCCAAGCCAATCACGCGCGACCTGCTCAGTGGTGCAAATTGGCGGAGGCCGTTTGCCGTCAGCCGGCTTGTCCCAATCAGTACGATCATCCCGACTAACACCTTTAATGGCCCCGAGCCGCCGACGATGGAGAGCGCCGGACTTCTGCACGGCGCGGCCTACTATCAGTGCGTCTTCGACGCCCACTCCACCGCTGGCGGCACGACCCACGTCCTCTCCCTGGCCCACGCCGGGGATATCGTGACCGCGTACCTTAACGACAAGCCGTTGGGGACGCAGCGCGGCGTTGGCAACGAGGTCAAGTTTGACACGATAGGCGCGCTCCAGGAGGGGCGGAACACGCTCCGCGTCCGCGTTGAAGTCTGGGGCCACGCGAACTTTGACGACGGCCGCAATCCCAGTCTGCGCCTGAACAGCCCGCGCGGGGTGTGGGGGCCGGTCCGTCTGGGCGACGCCCCGTTGAACCCCGTCGGCGGATGGCAGGTGACCGCCGCCGATCCCCAGCCGCCTGCGGTTGTATGGGCCATAGCCGAGCCGCTGACTCTGGACGTAGCCGTGTGGCATGAACGGACACTGACGCTGACCGATCCCATCTCGTCCAGGGGCTATATTCTCAGCCTGGGTGGGAAGAACGTGCTGGGACATTTGTTCGTCAACGGTCACCCCCTGGGCCGCTGCCTCTTCGGCCCCGCGATGGACCCCCATATGGCCGGCGGTCCGTCCGACCAGTTCTACGTCCCCGCCGCTTGGCTCTCCCCCGCTGGCCTCTCCACGCACCTGAGCCTGTGGACGCTGGCGACCGGCCCGGACGCCGCCCTCTCAAAGATAGACTGGACTCCAGTCCCACCAAACGCCAAGGAAACACAATGATCCCACTTGTTCCCGCCCACCTCACCTGCGAGTACCGCGCCGACCCGCGCGGCATAGATGCCCTACGCCCCCGCCTGAGCTGGCAGGTGCAGTCCCCCCAACGCGGCCAGCGGCAGAGCGCGTACCGGATATTGGTCGCGGACAGCCCCCGACGACTCGCCGCCGGAGAGGGCAACGTCTGGGATAGCGGCAAGGTCCTGTCGGGCCGGACCGTCACCGTCCGCTACGGCGGCCCGGCCCTGGCCTCAGGGCGATGCTGCTTCTGGAAGGTCCGCGTCTGGGACAAGAATGGCCAGCCCTCCCCGGACAGCGCCCCGGCCCAATGGCAGATGGGCCTGCTCCGGCCTTCCGACTGGCGCGCGTCGTGGATCAGCGCGGCCACCCCGCGCGACACCAAAGACGATGGCCTGGTCTTGCCGCCCTGCCCCTACCTGCGGAAGACCTTCACGCTCGCCAAGCCGATCAAGCAGGCCACGCTCTACGCCACGGCGCGGGGCTTGTACGCGCTCAATGTCAATAGCAAGCGGGTTGGGGATGCCATGTTCGCGCCCGGCTGGACCGACTACACCAAGCGGATCGCCTATCAGACCTATGATGTCACGGGGCGATTGCATGTCGGCGTGAACACCTTAGGCGCTGTTCTCGGCGACGGCTGGTACGGCGGCTATGTCGGCTTCGGCCACCGGCGCAGCCTCTACGGTGACCGTCCGCAGTTTCTGGCCCAGCTCGTGATCGAGTACGCCGATGGCAGCCGCCGGACGGTCCTGACCGACGGTTCCTGGCGCGGCGCGACCGGCCCGCTCCGGCACTCGGACTTTTTGCAGGGCGAGACCTATGACGCCCGCCGCGCCCCGTCTGGGTGGCGACCGGTCGTCGTCCAGCCTGTTGCTTCCCGCCCCCGGCAGGCCGATGTGACCGCGCGGCTTCGGGCGCTGGTCCAGGATAACCACCTCTCCGTCGTCGCCGACAACAAGATCGCGGGCGACCCCGCCTACCTCTCACTCAAACGACTGCGCGTGGACTATACCCTCGGCGGCGTGGCCCACTCGCAGACCGTCCGCGAGGACGCGACGCTGACGATCCCCGGACCGGACGAGACATTAGGCCCGCTCGTCCTCCAGCACGCGGTCTACGGCACGCTGGGCGGGGCGTCCCACCCGCCTGCCCTCGTCGCTCAGGTCGGGCCGCCGGTGCGCGTCACGCAGCAGCTCAAGCCCCGCCGCGTGACGCAGCCTGCTCCGGGGACATATCTGTACGATCTAGGCCAGAACATGGTCGGATGGGCACGGCTCAAAGTGCAGGGGCCGGCGGGAACGGCTGTCCAGCTGCGCTTCGGCGAGATGCTCAGTCCCGACGGCACCCTCTACACGACCAACCTGCGCTCGGCGCGGGCCACCGACACCTATATCCTGCGCGGGCGGGGCGTCGAGACCTGGGAGCCGCACTTCACCTTCCACGGCTTCCGCTATATCGAGGTGACCGGCTACCCCGGCAAGCCCCGTCCCGATGCCGTGACCGGCTGTGTCGTCGGCTCGGATATGCCCCCGGCGGGGACCTTCACCTGCTCCCAGCCGATGGTCAACAAGCTCCAGCACAACATCGTCTGGGGCCAGCGCGGCAACTTTCTCAGTGTCCCGACGGACTGCCCGCAGCGCGATGAGCGCTTGGGCTGGATGGGCGACGCCCAGATCTTCGCCCGGACGGCCACCTACAACCGAGACGTAGCGGCATTCTATGAGAAGTGGATGGACGATGTTGATGACGCCCAATCCCCCCAAGGCGGCTTCTCCGACGTCTCGCCGCGCCTCGTGGATGCCGGGGACGGGGCACCCGCCTGGGGCGACGCAGGGATCATCGTTCCTTGGACCGTCTACCAGGCTTACGGCGATACGGGCATCCTGGGGGCGCACTGGGGAGCGATGACGCGCTGGCTGAGCTACATTACGGCCGTCAACCCCGATGGCCTGTGGGCCAAGCGCCGCAACAACGACTTCGGCGACTGGCTCTCCATCGCCGCCGACACGCCCAAGGATGTGCTGGGGACGGCCTACTACGCCTACGATGCCTCCCTCATGGCGCGAATGGCCCGCGCCCTGCACCGCCCGCAGGAGGCCGCGCGGTATGATGCCCTGTTCGCGCATATCAAAAGTGCCTTCAATGATGCCTACGTCTCCCCCGACGGGCGCATCAAGGGCGACACGCAGACCTGCTACGTCCTCGCCCTGCGCTTCGGCCTGCTGCCGCCCGCCCTGCGCCCCCAAGCCGCACAGCGCCTCGTTGCCGATATCGCGGCCAAGAAAGGCCACCTTTCCACCGGCTTCGTCGGCGTCGGCTACCTCTGCCCCGTCCTGACCGAGACTGGCCACAACGCGGTCGCCTATCAACTGCTTCTCAATGACACCTTCCCCTCCTGGGGCTACTCGATCAAGCAGGGCGCGACCACGATCTGGGAGCGCTGGGACGGCTATACCAAGGAAAAAGGCTTCCAGGACCCCGGCATGAACTCCTTCAATCACTACTCGCTTGGCTCGGTCGGCCAGTGGCTCTACCAGGATGTCGCCGGCATCGACACCGATCCGAATGCCCCCGGCTTCGCCCACATTCTGATCCACCCGCACCCCGGCCCCGGTCTGACCCAGGCCCATGCCGTCTACGACAGCATCCGGGGGCGCATCACCAGCGCCTGGCGCACGGACGGCAAAGGCCTGGCGCTGGATGTGACGATCCCCGCCAACACGAAGGCGACGGTCTTCGTGCCCGCCTCTGCCGGGTCCGTCGTGAGCGAGGGCGGCCTCCCCGTCGCCCGCGCAGCAGGCGTCTCCTCAGCGCGGCGGATGGGCGCTCAGGTCGTGGTCTCCATCGGCTCCGGCTCGTACCACTTCCGCAGCCGAATGACGCGATGACCGAAAGGATCTGCCGATGACTAGGCGCGACATCCTGAAAGCCGGCTTGGGCGCGATGGCTGCCGGTTCCCTTGCCCTGGGACACGAGACAAGCGCAGCAGCGCCGCCCTCATCCGTCCGACCGGAGCCGCACGGCTGGACAGATGCCAGCGATGTCGTCTGGAGGACGCCCAGCAAGGACTCGTCCGGCTCCATGCCGCTCGGCAACGGCGAGGTCGGCATCAACCTCTGGGTCGAGGAGGGCGGTGACCTGCTCTTCCTCATCAGCCGCAGCGATGCCTTCAGCGAGATCGCCCGACTGCTCAAAGTGGGCCGCCTGCGGGTCTCGCTCACCCCCAACCCGTTCGCCGCCGGGGCATCCTTCCGGCAGGAGTTGCGACTGCGCGACGGCCTCTGCGAGATCACGGGCGGCGAAGGGGAACGGGAAGTCACCCTGCGAGTCTTCGTTGATGCAGACCACCCGGTCGTGCATTGCGCGGGCGCATCGGCGACCCCGCTCCATGTGCAGGCGACAGTGGAAAGCTGGCGAATTGACGCACGGACTTTGGACGATGGGGAGGAACAGAGTTCAGCCTGGACCATGAAAGGGGCGCCGTTCCCGCTCACCGAGTCGGCGGACGTTTTCCCCCCAGTCCCCGGCGACGTGGTGGCATGGTATCACCGGAATGAGACCTCGACCGCCTTCGCCTCGACGATGCAGGTGCAGTCGCTTGAGTCTGCCGCCGGCACGGTGCATGACCCGCTCCTGCACCGCACCTTCGGCGGGTGGCTGACTGGGCCGGGATTTGCCGCCGCCGGAGACCGCTCCCTCGCCACGCCCGGCTCCGTCAAGTCCTTCGCGCTGCGGGTCGCCGCCCCCTGCCTGCAAACGGCGACCGCGCCTGAGTGGATGGATGCGGCAAAGCAGGCCGCCGCCGTCTCCGCCGACGCGGCAGCCGCATCATACCGCACGGCGGCCTGGTGGCGGGCCTATTGGGAGCGGTCCTGGGTCGTCGTCAGCGGCGACCGGGGCACGGAGATCCCTGGACGCCTCCACCCCTTGCGGATCGGGTACGACTCGAACGGACAGAATAGGTTCCCCGGCACGCTCGGGCGGACGGGCGTCTACGGCCGCGCGCTTTCCGAAGCCGAAGTCAGACGCCTTTCCGAAGCCGGATGGGATCAACCCACTCCGGTGACGCCGGGCCTTCAGTCCGGCGGCGACGGCACACCGCGCGAGATCGCCGGCGACAGACTCGACTTCAAGCGCGGCCTCACGCTGGAAGCGTGGATCAATACGGACGAGACCCGTGACGGGCGCATCTTCGACAAACTCACGGCCGGTGGCAGCGACGGCTTTCTGCTTGACACCTACCCGAAGGATACCCTGCGGCTGATCCTGGGCGCGCGCCTCCTGCAAGCGCCGCCCGGCTTGCTGGCGGCTGATGCCTGGCAGCATGTGGCGGCCACGGTGGATGCCGAGTCGGGTGCCGTTCGGCTCTACCTGGGCGGGAGGAGGGTCGCGGAAGTCCCTGACGAGGGCACCCCCTCGCCGGTGACGCGCGGCTACACGCTCCAGCGCTACATCCAGGCCTGCGGCGGGCGGGGAACCTATCCGATCAAGTTCAACGGCGGCATCTTCACCGTGGAGCCGAAGGCCGAGGGCAAATCCTTCAACCCTGACTGGCGGCTCTGGGGCGACCCGCACTGGTTCCAGAACGTGCGTCATCTGTATCACCCGATGCTGGCCGGCGGCGATTTCGAGATGATGGACCCCTTCTTCCACCTCTACGAGAACGCCCGTCCTCTTGCCGAAGCCCGCACCCGGCTCTACCACGCTGCCGAGGGCAGCTACTTTCCCGAGACCATGACCGTGTGGGGCGCCTACGCGAACTCCGATTACGGCTGGGACCGCACCGGCAAGCAGCCCAAAGATGTGGACACTCCCTGGTGGCGGTACGCCTGGAACCAGGGGCCGGAGCTGGTCGCCCTGCTGCTGGACCGATGGGACTACACCCAGGACGCGGCTTTCCTGACGGCCCAGGCCCTGCCGATGGCCATCTCGGTGCTGAAATACTTCGACACCCGGTTCCAGAAAGACGCGCAAGGCCGGGTCCGCCTGGACCCGGCCCAGTCCGTGGAGACCTTCTGGACCGGCGTCGTCAACGACATGCCGACGGCGGCGGGCCTCCGCGACATCACCGCCCGGCTCTGCGCCCTGCCCGCATCTTTGACCACTGCGCCCCAGCGCGCGTTCTTCGCCCGCATGAGGACTGCCGCGCCGGTTATCCCCACCGAGGAAGTCGAGGCGGGCGGCAGGAAAGTCCGCACCCTCGCCCCGGCGCAGCAGTACGACCCCAAGCGCTCGAACTGCGAGAACCCGGAACTCTATGCCGTCTGGCCCTTCCACCTCTACGGCATGGGCCGGCCCGACAGGGAGGTCGCGCGCACCGCCTATGATCGCCGCGCCAACCACCTCGATGTCGGCTGGGGCTATGATGGCAACTGCGCCGCCCTGCTCGGACTCCGCGAAGAGGCGGCCCGCATCCTGAAGGTGAAGTGCGCCAACTCGAACCCCCGCCACCACTGGCCCGCCACCTGGGGGCCGAACTTCGACTGGCTCCCGGACCAGAACCACGGCGGCAACCTGCTGGAAACGACCCACCTCATGCTGCTCCAGAGTGTGGGCCGGCGTCTCCTCCTGCTCCCGGCCTGGCCGAAGGAGTGGGATGTGAGCTTCCGCCTGCACGCTCCGCTCCAGACCCGCGTCGAGTGCGTCTACCGCGCCGGCAAGGTCGAGCGGCTTGTCGTGACTCCCGCCGAGCGCCGGAAGGACATCGTGCCGCCCGATTGGGCCGCCGACTGAATCGGGCTGCTGATGAACGCGGCACTTTGGAAAATTGGAAAAGGGGACCCCTTCCCGTGTCACACCTGCTGCGCCGCCGGGCCGCCGCCCCGCTCCTGGGCCTCCTCCTTGCACTTCCTTGGGCCTGCTCCGCGCGGGCGCAGGACGACAGCCGGAAGCCGACCAGATGGGCGCTGACGAGCGCCCGAAACTGTCCCGACACCGGGGAGCAGATCTCGCGTCCCGACTATACGCCGCGCGGGTGGATGCCCGCCGTCGTGCCGGGGACCGTCCTGACCTCCTATGTCCGTAACGGCAGATACCCGGAGCCATACTCTGATGTCAACAACAAGGTCTCCAAAGGCCTGATCCCCGATGCCGGGGCGCCGGGGACCGTCTTCGCCGTCCCCCACTGGTATCGCGCGATGTTCACGCTTACGCCCTCGGACGTGGAGCGGACGCTCTGGCTGCACCTGGACGGTATCAACTACCGGGCCGACCTCTTCCTGAACGGGCGCCCGCTGGGCAAAATGGCCGGTATGTTCAAGCGCGGCCTGTTCAATGTCACCGGGCTGGCCCGCCCCGGCAGGAACGCACTGGCCGTCGAGGTCTCTCCGCTGGACACGCCGGGCCAGGTCCACGACTCCGGATGCGGCGGGGATCGGCACATCGGCAAAACCGCCGCCACGATGTACGCTGCGGTCGGCTGGGACTTCACGATCGTGGACGGAATCCGCGACCGCAACATCGGCATTTACCGCGATGTGTATCTGACCGAGACCGGGCCTGTCTTGCTGCGCGACCCGTTCATGGTCACGAAGACCCTCCCCCGGCTGGGAACAGACACGGCAGACCTGTCTTTCCAGACCACATTGACCAACGTGACCGACAAGCCGGTCGGCGGGAGGCTCGAAGTCGCCGTCGAGGGCGGCCCCGTCGTCACCCAGCCCGTCACGCTCGCGCCCCTGGAGACGCGCGCCGTGACCCTGGACTCGGGCGCGCACCCCGGCCTCGTCATCCCGCGCCCGCGCCTCTGGTGGCCAGTCGGCTCGGGCAAAGCCAGCCTGTACGGCCTGCGCGTCTCGTTTGTCACGACAGGCGGCGACGTCTCGGACACCCTCCGCACCCACTTCGGCATCCGCACGGTCACGCAGGACACCTCGTTCCACGGTCAGAATACGTTTTTCGTCAACGGGCGGCGCACCTTTATCCAGGGCGGCAACTGGGTCCAGGACGCGATGCTGCGCGCCACACGCCGGGGATACGAGGCCAAGCTGCGCCAGGTGGCCCAGGCCGGCGTCAACATGCTCCGCTGCTGGAGCGCCAGCGCGCCCGAAAGCGACGATTTCTATGACACCTGTGACCGTCTCGGCCTCATGGTCTGGACCGAATCCGGCGCGGCGGCGCAGGTGGACGGGCCGGAGGACCGGCAGTTACAGCTCGACAACTGGGCCGATACCGTCCTCCGCGTCCGCAACCACCCCAGCCAGTCCTATTATTGCGGCGGCAACGAGGGCTGGCCAGTCGCGGGGACTCGCGAGGTCACGCTTCAAAACGACCCGACGCACGGCTACCAGGACAGCTCCCAGGAGAATGGCCAGCGCGGCTGTCCGTACCGCTACCTCGGCATCAACACGCTGTACGATTACACGGCCAAAGACCTGTTCGGGTCAGGTCCGCTCGGCCCGTTCGCCGGGTTCTGCAATGAGACCGGAAACCCCGCCCTGCCGCCCGCCGAGGTCCTGCGCGGCTTCCTTCCCGCCCGCAAGCTCTGGCCGACGACTGATAACCCCGCCTTCGATGAGGCGATTGACTACCACGACGGCGGCGGATTCCACCAGGTCAGGCGGCTCATCAATGAGGGCTGTGCCGCCTTCGGGCCATTCGACCGGCCTGACCCGGCGGGCCGCATCGGCCTGGAAAACTATGCCTTCAAGGGCCAGATACTGGGCGCGATGCAGTACCGGGCTTTCTCCGAGGTCTGGAAGCGCAACAAGTGGGATGAGGCAAACAAGCGCTACGACACGGGCTATATGCTGTGGACGGTCAACAATGCCAACCCGATGGCCGCCTCCCGCCTGGCGAGCTACAGCGGCGAGCCGAACGCCGCTCTCTTCTACTTCGCCCACGGCAACAAGCCGCTCCATGCCCAGTACGACTACTTCTACAATGACGTCTCGGTCGTCAATGACCGTGCTATCCCGTACAAGTGCCTCACGGTGACAGCAGAAGTGCGTAATCTCGACTGGAGCCTGAAGTGGCGCGAGTCCAGGGCCGTCAGCGTCGGCCAAGACCAGCCGCTCCTTGGCGTCCTGAGCGTCCCCGCCAAAGACGCGCCCGGCTTCGGCGCGGTCCATTTTATCCTCGTCACGCTGCGCGATGCTGGCGGCGCACTGCTCGACCGGGCGCTCTACTGGCGGTCCCGGACAGGCCCGAAATACGGCGCGGACGGACCCTGGACCGCCCTGAACGGGATGCCGATGGCGCGTCTCCGGGTGGCTTCTTCGGTGCATCAGGCCGGCGGGCGTCAGACGGTCACGGTCACCCTGACAAACCCGACAGCGCGCCTTGCCTTCTTCACGCGCCTGAAGGTCTACCACGCTCGGTCGCAGGCATTGGTGCAGCCGACGGAATACTCGGACGACTACTTCTCGCTGCTGCCGCAGGAGAAGAAGACCGTCACGTTGAACTATGACACGCCCGACCTGAACGGTGAGCGGCCCCAATTGATCGTCGAGGGCTGGAACATCCACCCCCTTGCCCTGCGCCTGTCCTCCTCCGGCATGACCTCCAGTGCGCCTTCCCTCTACCGTCAGCCGGTGAGGCAGGCCGCTCCGGAGTCCGCCGTCCCTCTGTCCCAGGACCGGCCCGCCACGGCCTCTTCCACGGAGCCGACCGGCAATGTGGCATCGAATGCCGTGGATGGCGACGGCAGCACGCGCTGGGCCAGCCAGCTAGGCCACGACCCGGAATGGCTGATGGTGGACCTGGGCACCTCCAAAACGATCCAGGAAGTGCGCCTGAACTGGGAAGCGGCCTGCGGCAGAGACTACGAGATCCAAGTCTCCGACGACGCGCAGCACTGGACGGCAATCAAGTCCGTCACCAGCAACGCCGCGCCGGGCATCAAAGACTACGCGAAGCTGAATGGGTATGGCCGCTACGTCCGCCTCTATGGCACCGCCCGCGCGACTCAGTACGGCTACTCGCTCTACGAATTCCAGGTATATGGACACTAATCACATGACACCACTTACGACACGTCTCTCTCTTTGCGGCCTCCTCTTAATGGCATCACTCGGCCCCGCGTCGGCGCGGCCCCCCACTCTGGACCCGACCTATGGCCTGCCGATGCCGACTAAAGCGCCCGCTGCCGTGCCCGCCGACAAGGCTCGCTGGGTCTGGGCGGATACGACGAAAGACAACCAGACGGTCCTCTTCCGCCGCACCTTCACCCTGGCCGCTGCGCCGCGCCGGGCAACGCTTTATATCACTGCCGACGACTTCTTCACCCTGTCCGTCAACGGCAAAGAGGTGGACCACTCCGCACCCACCCCGAAGGACGACAACGTTTGGCAGCATGTCCACCGTGTCAATGTGACGCCTTTCCTGACTGCGGGCCGGAACGTCCTCACCGTGCGCGCCCTGAACGCGGGCGGTGCGGCGGGCCTGGTCGCCCGATTGGAGATGCCGGGCCGCGCCCCGGTTGAGACGGACGCGCGCTGGCGGGACTGGACGGGCGCGGCCCCGGCTGGCTGGGAGGCGGCGGCCTTCGACGACGCCTCCTGGCGGCGTGCCACGGTCATTGCCGCACTCACCGGCGGCCCTTGGAGCGGTGCGGGCGGCCTGCTGGACTGGCCGGGCTACGATGTCAACATGCCTTATCTGGCCCATCTCGCCCTGCGCCCGGTTTCGGTCCAGACGCTGGGGGCGGGGACCCTCGAAGGGGCCGCGACGCTGGTGGGGCGCGGGCCGGTCCGTTTGACGGCGCATCCTGCCCCTATGGGCGCGGTGGACCCGACTGGCTTGCTGCTGGATTTCGGCAAAGAAGTCGCCGGGCGTATCCAGGTGATGGGCGCGGAAGGCGCGCAGGTACAGGTCGCCACTGGAGAGTCGCGCGAGGAGTGTTTGAAGTCCCCCTGGGGCGGCCCGCATCTGCTGACGTGCGATGCGGCGGGCAAGGCGGCTTCGCCCTACAGCGCTTTCCGCTACGCCCGCCTCAGCTTCCTCGGGCCGCAGGTCACTACGCTCTCCGGGGTGACTTTAGACTACAAGTATTACCCGGTGCGCTACAAAGGCTCCTTCGCCTGCTCCGACCCGCTGCTGACGAAGCTCTGGTACACCGGCGCCTACACGGCCCATCTGTGCATGCAGGAGGACATTTGGGATGCCCCCAAGCGCGACCGCGCCCGCTGGATCGGCGACCTGCACGTCTCCGGCCGCGTCATTGACACCGTGTTCGCCGACAAGTTCCTGATGGAACAGACCATGCAGCGCCTGCGCGATGACGCCCAGGGCGGTCAGCCCGCCACCGCTCTGCCCCGGGGCCATGTCAACGGCATCCCCGGCTACTCCTGTGCCTGGGTCTGCACGCTGGCCGACTTCCACCGGCACCTCGGCGACTACGCCTACCTGCACAAGCAGCACGACCTGCTGGTCTCGCTCCTCGGCTACATGCAGGGTGAGCTGGACGACAAAAACCTCTTCGCCAATAACCGCCACGCCTGGCCATTCGTGGACTGGTCGCCGGGCTTCGAGAGTGATACGCCCTCGGCCCGCGCCGCCACCCTCTTGTTCTATGTCCGGGCCGCCCGTGACGCCGTCTTCTTGCTGCGCGAGATGGGCGACCAAGTCAACGCCGCCAAATACTCCGCTTGGGCCGATACGCTGACATTGGCTGCCCGCCAAAATCTCCTCAGCGCGCAAACGAACACCTACGGCGACCGCCTGCAAGAGAACGCCATGGCGGTCTATTCGGGCGTTGCTACCCCCAGCCAGCAGAAGGCGATCTATGCCGCCGTCCTGAATCCCGACAGCCCCGCCTGGGACAAGACCGGCAGCCCGCCCTACAACAACGGCGTCATCTCGCCCTACTACAACAACTATGTCATCTATGCGATGAGCAGGACCGGCCACACCCCAGAGACATTGCGGGTCCTGCGCGGCTACTGGGGCGCGATGCTGGCCCAGGGCGCGACGAGCTGCTGGGAGGCGTATGACCCACACTGGCCAAAGAGCGACTTCCACGCGAACCTCTACGCCGACGGCAACCACGGCTATTTCGTCAGCCTGTGTCATGGCTGGTCCTCCGGCCCGACGAGCTGGCTTTCCGAACGCGTCCTGGGTGTCCGCCCAATCGGCGGCGGCTTCAAGACCGCCGAGATCGCACCCGATCTGGGTGACCTGAGATGGGCCGAGGGCGACGTGCCCACCCCGCGTGGACCGATCCATGTCCGCCTAGACAAAGCCGATGCCGGCCTATCCGCCCGGATCACCCTCCCGCCCGGCGTGGACGCGCGGGTGACTCTGGGGGGGCGCACCGTCCGCTTGAACCGGGCCGGGACGTACCGGCTCGTATCCGTGAAGAGGGAACGCTAATGAGCCATGTCTATAAGAACCATGCCATGAATGGCACGGCTAGGTTTTATTGGGTTAGTCGGCGCGGACGCCGTGAACCCCCGCTTCGCGGGGCTAGGAATCCATCCGAGTGCCGCGAAGCGGTACTTTCTGGCCGCAGGCCGTTTAGCCATGCCATTCATGGCATGGTTCTTATGGGCGTAGTCCTCCCCCTGTGCATGACAGCCCTGCCCGCCCGCGCCGACCTGACTTTACCTGTCACTTCTCCCGCCGTCCGCTTCAGCCCCGCGACCTGGGCCGGCGATGCCGGGCGCGGCGGCGCAGTCAGCCGCCGCACCTGGAACAACGGCGCGTGGTGCGTCTGGCACTGGTCCACGCCCTCGCCCCATCCCACGGCGCGGCTCCAGATCACGAACCAAACGCCCGGCAGCGCAGTTTCCTATTTCCTCGACGGTGCCCTCACCGACGACGTTCCCGTCCCTGCCTCGGGCGGCATCCCCATCGCGGGCCTCGCCGCCCCCGGCCCGCATACCCTCACTGTTTACACCCGAAACAGCCCACAGACCGACCGCTGGCGCGGCACGAATGCCTACACCGTCACGGGCCTGACCCTCGACGACGGCGCAAAGCCAACGCCCGCCCCTCCCCTCCGCCACTGGGTCTTGATCGTCGGGGACAGCATCACGGAGGGGATTCAGGCGGACGATGGTCGCGACAGCAGCCTGTGCGACTACGCGTTCCTGGTCGGCCAGGGCCTGAACGCGGCGGGCTTTGACTACACGGTCTCCGCCTGCGGTTACTCCGGCTGGGTCCGCCCCGGCGATGCCCAAGGCGATGTCCCCGCCTACCTCCCGCTTCTCGGCGTTCAGCGCTGGAACATGATTGACGCCGACACGCGCCTGCTGGACTCGCGCGGCCACCTGAGCGCCTACGGCGGCATCGGCCAGGAACCGGCCGCGATTCTGCTCAACTACGGCGTCAACGAGTGCCTGAACCATAGCGACAAGGCCGCGATGCGGGACAGCGTGATCAGCGTACTGACCGCCCTGCGCCGCGCCGCCCCCCGCACGGAGATCACCGTCCTAGTTCCGCCGGGCCTCGCCGACACGCGCATCTACCCGAACGGCCCGGCCTACATCACGGCCCTTCACGCCGCCGTCGCGGCATACCAGGCCGCGCACCCTGATGACCGCAAGACCGTCCTGGTTGACCTCGGCCCCGATGTCGCCCGCGCCCTCGGCTCTCCCGCTTACGGGGGCGGCGTCCACCCCCATGCCGCCGGCCACGCCTACCTCGCCCCGCTCATTCTGCAAGCCGTTCTGAGCCGCATTCCGTAGGGGCGAGCGGTTGGAAGGGCGAACACAAGGTTCGCCCCTACTATGGGGCTAGAGCCTGCCCTTGTATCCCTTGCCCCAGACGTGATACAATAAGACCCATGAGAACTTGTACAAATCTGCTTCTCCTCACCGCTCTGCTGGCCGCCTTTGCACTGACCGCGCCCATCGCCCGCGCCGATGAGGCCCCCAAGACGGTCCTGCACATGGACTTCGCCGCCGACGACCCGGCCCGCGTCCTGTCGCCCGCCGATGCTGCTGCCGCGATACTGACGCGCGACCCCGCCGAAGAGGTCGGCGGCAAGAAGTCCCTCAAAGGCGACTCGCGCGCCGCCGGGTCCGAGTGGAACGAGTTCTTCCACTCCAAGACGGGCCTGCTCACACCCCAAGAAGCCTACACAATCTCGTTCGACTACCGCGTTCTCGCCCGCGCAGCGAATGCCAAGTTCTACGTCCTCGCGCGCCGGTCGGGCAGCAATGTGGGCAGTGCGGGCTGGAAAGAGTGGAACGGGGAAGTGGGAGAATCGGGGCATATCGCGACGACGTTCACCACGTCGAACGCCGATGACATACTCATCATCGGCATTCAGAACAAGGGCGCGCTGGCGATCAACAATCTCACCATCACCACGGCGCCCGCCCTGAGACCGCCGGACCTACCCGCCCCCGCGCGCACCTGGAAGTCGCCTGGCGGCATGGCCTACTATGTGGACTCAGTGCGAGGTAATGACGCCAACACTGGTCGCGATGCCCGCCGCGCCTGGCGCAGCCTGGCCCGCGTGAACAGTGGCCTGTTCGGGCCGGGCGACCGCATCCTGCTCCGTGCCGGCAGCCATTGGGCTGGGTTCCTGGCCCCCGGCGGCAGCGGCGCGGCAGGTCGGCCGGTCATCGTGACCCGTTACGGCCCCGGCCCCAAGCCGACCGTGGATGCCGGGGGCAAGTCGCTGGCGACGGTCTCCCTCTTCAATGGCGAGTATTGGGACATCTCGAACCTCGACATCGCCAACCGCGCCCCCGCCCGCATCCCTCGCCTCGCCGGGGTGCAGGTGCGGCTCGAAAACTTCGGCGTCGCCCACGGTATCCGCCTGCACGGCCTGGACATCCATGACGTGCTCGGCAGCAATGTCAAGGATGCGGGCGGCGGCAACGGCATCTACTGCGCTAGCGGCGGCGACAAGGTGAAGACCCGCTACGACGGCCTCCGCATCGAGAACTGCCGGCTGACCCGCACCGACCGCAATGGTATCACGATGGGCGCCTACTACCCCCGCCCGTCGTGGCCCCTCAGCACGCATGTCGTCATCCGGGGCAACACGCTCACCGACATCGGCGGCGACGGCATCGTTCCCATCGGCTGCGACGGCTGCCTGATCGAGCATAACACCCTGCGCGGTGGTCGGATGCGCGCCCAGGACTACGCGGCGGGCATCTGGCCCTGGTCCTGCGACAACACCGTGGTTCAGTTCAACGAGGTCAGCGGCATGAAGGGGACGATGGACGGCGAGGGCTACGACTCGGACTACAACTGCCGCCATACCCTGTTTCAGTACAACTACAGCCACGACAACGATGGCGGCTTCATGCTGATCTGCGATGACGGCGGCCAGAACCCGCCCTGGAACATCGGCAACGCGGGGACCGTGATCCGGTACAACATCAGCGCCAATGACGGCCTGCACACCTTCAACATCACCGGCCCGTGCCAGGACACCCAGATTTACAACAACGTCTTCTATCTGGGCAAAAACCAGGACATTCCCCTGGTGGCGAGCGGCAACTGGGGCGGGAAATGGCCCGCCGACACGCGCTTTTCCAACAACGTCTTCTACACGGACGGCAAGGCCCATTTTGACCTGGGCGGCATGATACAAGTGGTCTTCGACCATAACGCCTACTGGGGGACCATCGCCGCCCGCCCCGCCGATCCGCACGCCGTCTTGGCTGATTCCCAACTGGCCGCTCCCGGCAGCCTGGGCGTGGAAGGCTACTCCCTTCGCCCCGGCTCGCCCCTGCTCCGCGTCGGCCGAGTCATCCCCGGTAACGGCGGGCGTGACTTCTGGGGGAACCTGTTGCCGTTCACGGGGCCGGTCAGCATCGGCGTGAGTCAGGGCACGTCAGGACAGACCGGCCACCTGCACTTGGGCGCGATGGATGTCGCCGACTCTGCCACGGACCTGCGGCGAGCAATAACGCGTCACGACCTGCGCTTCATCGGCATCTATGGCTTCAGCCTCTCTGTTCCGGGGATGCGGGGAGATTACTCCAATCCAATCGTCCGCCTCAAGGGCGTTAATGCCATCGAGGGAACGAGTGGTGCTACCCAGTCTAAACGGGACTACCGTTTGCAAGATATGGCGGAGCGCTATGCGTTGCGGTACAATCAGTCCTTGTTGCTGTTCTTGAAGCAGAGCCAAGATGCTGATCTGCAAAGCATTCAGCGGTGATAGCTGGGCCGACCGTGTGCATCTCCTCCATGATCCCGTTCAAGTCCGGCATCGGCATCATCTTCCTAACAATCTTGCCACGGGTTGAAACCCGAGGCTCCGAAGTGCCCAGCGTCCAGGGGGCACAAGAGTGGCGACATACAGAGCAGCCACACCCCTCATGCTGTCCCTTGGACAGTGGACTTTCGACAATTATGGGTTTCAACCCGTGGCAAGCTGATGTGTCACAGTGGCTCCCACGAGGCCTTAGCAAGAGGGCAGGAGACCCCGCCTTTACTCCACCGTCACCCCCCATGCCCCCGACAGCGTCTCGCCGGGCACCAGCGATGCCAGGCCCCATTCAGGGTGATTGAAGGCATCTGCGCCGCACGTCATCGGCTCGATGGCGAGTGCGCGGCGGCGGTGGTCGTCGGGCAGCGGGTCGCCGGAGTAGAGGACGACGTAGTCAAAGGCCGCGTCCATCCAGACGGCCAGCGCCCGGCCCGTCGCGGGATCGGCCAGCCGGATGCGAAGATGCCCATCTGGGTCGCGCGCGGGCTGGAGGTAGCAGGTGTTGAACACCGTGCCGCCGATGAGGCGTGGCTGCCGGAAGTCCAGCGGCGTGCCGTCCACTGGCAGAACGGCCCCCGTCGGCAGCAGGTCCTTGAACTCCAACGTCGCGCCGAAGGGGACCTGGAGCGTGGCCGTGTCAATGAGGGCCGAGCCGACTGTGAAATAGGGGTGGAAGCCTGCCGCCGCCGGCGCGGGCGTGTCGCCGGTGTTCTCGATGACGAAGGCGACGGCCATGCCCGTATCCGAAAGGTGGTAGGTGACGCGGACGCCCAGGGCAAACGGGTAGCCGGGGTGGGAGTTGGGGTGGAGGTTGGTCGTGAACGTCACCTCGTCAGGCGCGGGTTGCTCGGTCTCCCAGAGGACGGTCCGCAAAAATCCGTGGATGGCGCTCGGCGTCTCCTTGTCGTTCTGTTCCATCTGGTAGGTCTGGCCCATGAAGGCATAGCGGCCCCCGGCGACGCGGCCGGGGAAGGGGATCAAAACATCGCCCTGCCCGCCGACCTTGCCCTTCGCGCCGGAGTAGCCGGTGATGACCTCCGCGCCCGCGTGGGAAAGGCCGCGCAGGGACGCGCCGTAGGGGGCGACGACGAGCCGCCAGTCGCCGTGGGTCAGGATGATCTCGGAATCGGGTGTCGGTTGGGTTTCGGGTTGCATGGATTGCCTCAACAAAAGGGGCCGTCAACGGCCCCGGCGTTGACGGCCCCATTCACCTTGATGGCCCCGATTTCCTCCCGGCCCCGATTACTCCCAGGGCCTTCCAGCTCTTGCGGCTGCGGTTTCAACCGCCGTATAAAATAGCTGGCCGGCCCGCCCTACTTCTTCACGCGCGCCGCTAGGCCGGGCCGCACCGGTCCCTGCGTCGGGTCCTGCGCCGCTGTCCAGAGCGCATGGCCCGTCTGGCGGTTCAGGGCGTAGACCTTGCTGTCGCCCTCACACTGGAAGTAGACGGCGGAAGCCGTGCCCAGGGCCGGGAAGGAGATCAAGCCGTCGTTGGTGGCAAATGCCCACTTCACGCTGCCGGTGGAGGCATCCAGCGCATACACCTTCGAGTCGCTGTAACCGGTGTAAAGGATGCCGTTGTCGCCAACGGCGGGCGCTGACCAGGCCGTGCCATCCCCAGCCCGCTCCCACCGCTCCTGGCCATTCGTCCGCAGGGCGAACAGCTTCCGGGCGCTGGCATACAGCATGTCATCCGGCCCCAGCACGACCGGGTAGTCCAGGCTGTCCCCCGTCGCGAACCGCCACAAAGTCTTCCCGGTCGCGCCGTCCAGGGCCAGCAGCGCGGCCCCCGCCGTGCCGACATAGACGGTGCCGGTCGGGCTGACTGTCGGTGCCTGGGCGGGCAGGACATTCAGGTCCTGGCTCCACTTGATCGCCCCGGTCGCACCGTCCAGCGCATACAGCTTGCCTGCCGAGACGTAGACCAGTCCGCCCGGCCCAACGGCGGGCGATGAGGCTCCCGTCTGCGTCGCCTGCTCCCACTTTTTAGCGCCGGTCTTAGCATCCAGCGCGATCACCTTCCGGTCCTTGTCGGAGGTCCCGATGTAGACCATCCCTGCGGCCACGGCGGGGCGCGTCGCCAGCCGGCCCGCCGTTGCGAACTGCCAGAGCTTGGCCCCCGTCTTGCCGTCCAGGGCATAAACGTTCTTGTCGCGGCAGGTGACATAAACGCTGCCGTCCGGCCCGACGGCGGGGGAGGCATTGAGGATGTCGCCCGCCGTGAACTTCCAGCGGACCGCGCCGGTGCTCTCGTCGAGGGCTGTGACCTCGTGGTTCCACGACCCGAAATACAGCACGCCATCGGCGCTCACGGCAGGCGCGGTGTTGATCGAGTCCTCGTTATCCACTGGGCCGGGCGGCTGCGGCTTTGGGGCCTTGCGCGGCGGGGAGTTCGTCGTCGTGCTGCCGCGTGTTTGGTTGGTGTTGGAGCGTGTCCCGTAGCTCGGCGTCCGATAGCCGGGGCCGGGGCGTGTCCGTACCCGCCGGCCCCGGCTTTGCGGAGAATAGATGTTGGGCACCGAGTAGACGATCTGTGCGGGCGCGGGAAGCGCCACCATCAGGCCGAGGGCGGCCAGCGGCAGGCTGAGTCGAGCGGAAACTCGCATGAGGGCACCTCAGAAAGAGTCGAGAGAATCACTGTTCCCTTTCCTGACGCACGACGCGCGCGATGGTTCAAAAGTTTGCGTATGATCCTCTCCCCGCGACAAGTCGCGCCCCTCCCCTCAGAGGGAAGGGGGTGTGAAAGGGGGTTCGACTTGTTTCCTCGGAAGCTTGCCGTGACCGGAGGGCCTTCCGTTAAGAGCGGCCCTGGCCCCTTTGACACCCCCTTCCCTTCGAGGGGAGGGTCGGCGCGCAGCGACGGGGAGAGGATCACACCGGGACTGCGCCGTTCTTTGCCTCTACGAGCTGCGCCCCGCCCACCTTCGCTGGCCCCGCTTCGCACTCCGCCAGCGCGTCAGCGATGGCCTGCAACGCCTGCGGGTTGGCGGCCAGGGCGCGGGCGATGGCGTCCGCCTGGGCGGGCGTCGCCCCGCCCGACCCGGTCAGCTTCTCCAGGGCGGGCACGACCAGCTTGCCCAGGCTGCCCAGCAGGGCATCCACCTGGCCTGTACCGTTCGTCCCACCTGCCGAATGGCCGTTTCCATTCGAGCCGGACAGGAAGCCTTCAGCCATCGCACGGATGCCGAAGCCCTTCGCCATGCTGTCCATCATCTTCTGCGCCGTCTCAGGCGTCCCGTACAGGGTCATGTTGCCGTGCGAGAGGAAGGAGGCCAGGGCGCGGGCGAACTCCTGCTGCACTTCCTTATCGGCCTGGATACGCAGCTTCTCGATCTCCAGCCGGATGCCTGCGTCGGCGAACTCCTGCCGGTTTTCGAGCTGCTTGCGCTCGACGTCCACACGCGCCTGCTCGACATTGACGTTCTCGCGGGCCACCTCGACCGGGACAAGCTGCTGCGCCTTCTCGCCCCGCGCCACCAATTCGCGCGACTGCGCCTCGGCCTGCGCCATCTGGAGCCGGGCCTCTGCCTGCTTGGTCGCCGCCTCCTGCTCGCCCTGGGCATTGGTGACGCGGGTGAAGGCGGCCACCTGCGCCTCGGTCTGGAGGCGGATCTTGTCCCGCTCGATCTCCTGCCGCGCCCCGATCAGCTTCTTGTTGGCGTCCCGCTCGGCCTCAGCGATCTGCGTCACCGTCACGACGTCCTGCTTGGCCTTTTCCTGTGCGGCCTGTGCGATCAGTGACTTCTCCTCGGCGCGGGCGCGCTCGGCCTCTTGGTTCGCGACCGCGATCTGCTTCACCCGCTCGGCCAGGGCGACCGCCTGGTCGCGCCCGACCGCCGCCGTTTGAAGCTCTTGTTCGCGGGCGATGTTGGCATTCTGGACCGCCTTTTCCTGGCCGACACGGGCGACCTCGACCGCCTGCTCTCGGGCGATCTCCGCCGTCTGAACCGCCTGCATCTTCTCGATCTGCGAGGTCTCGACGGCCCGCTGCTGGGCGATCACGGCCTGCTGCGCTTCTTGATCTTTGCTGGCCTGGATAAGCGCGATCTGCGTGCGCTGGTTTGCCTCGGCCTCGGCCTGCTGGCGCTCCAGTTCCAGGATGTACTGGCGCGTCGTCACGTCCTGGTTCTTGCGCGCCTGCTCCGCCGCTCGTTCCAGGTTATTACGCTCCACCATCGCCGCCGCCGTGATCTCGGTGATCTTGCGCTTGCCCTGAGCGTCGAAGACGTTGTTATCGGACATCTCTGAGGGGTCCGTCTGGTCAAGCTCGGAGACCGTGACGCTCTCCAAGAGCAGCCCGTTCGCTTCCAAATCCGACCGGACGTGCTCTTTCACGCGCTCGGCGAAGTCGTCCCGCTTGGTGTGGATCTCGAACAGGTCCATCTGCGAGGCGATGGCGCGCAGGGCCGAGACCAGCTTTTCGCTGACCAGGTTCTCGACGTTCTCGGCGTTCACCGAGTCGGTCCCGAGTGACCG
>JANLUQ010000289.1:0-6519 GCA_031363565.1 Armatimonadota bacterium
CCGTCTCCAAAGGCAAGCAGCCGCCGGATGCCCCCGCCGATGCCGCCGGCGATGCAGAGGGGATGGACAAAGCGAACCTGCACTGGCACGCCTCCGCGCGCGCCGAGTCCTACACTGTCCTGCGCTCCCTCGATGGTGACACCAAGCCGATCGCGCGCGGCCTGACCGACACGCACTTCACCGACACGAACCTCAAGTCCGATACGACCTACTCTTACCTGATCAATGCCGTCAACTCGGCGGGCGAGTCCGGCCCGAGCGAGTCGGTCCTTGTAACCACCCAGGCCAAGCCGCCGCCGCCGCTCGTAATGCCCCCGGATGCGGTTGTGACCCCGTCGCCGGGCGCCGGGCCGACGCCTGACTCCAGTGGGGCCGCTGCGGACGGGTCCGCGCTCCCACCCGACGTCCCGAAGACGGCCCGCCTGCGCCAATTCACCGTCGAGTTTCGTGTCCCGCGCCACGGGCATCACGCCCAGAATGTCCAGATAGACCTTCAGGACGTCACCGGAACGAACCTCGTCTATGACGAGAACCAGGTGCCGGGCGAGAAGATCAGCGTGCCGCTCCAGGGCTTCGGCAACCGGGTGAAGTTCAGCATTCTGCTCAACGGCAAGCTCGTCAAGCAGCAGACTCTGTAAAGGCGCGATTCATCACGCCCCCACGCGGGCGGCACAGTCACGGGAACCATTATGCCCATCAAAATCGCGCCGTCCATCCTCTCCGCCGACTTCGGCGCCTTCGCTGAGGCCGTCGAGGAACTCACGGCCGCCAGCGCCGACTATATCCACATTGACGTCATGGACGGCCATTTCGTGCCGAACATCACCTTCGGTGCCCAGCTCGTCCGCGCTCTGCGCCCCGTCACCTCCGTCCCGTTCGACACGCATCTGATGATCGAACGGCCCGAGCAGTATGTCGCTGACTTCGCCAAGGCCGGCAGCAACATCGTGACTATTCACCCCGAGACCACTTTCCACCTCAACCGCGTCCTGCACCAGATCAAGGACGCCGGTGCCAAGGCAGGGGTCGCCCTCAACCCCGCCACGCCCCTCAGCGCCATCGAGTGGGTGCTGGGCGACCTCGACCGTGTCCTGGTGATGACCGTCAACCCCGGCTTCGGCGGGCAAGCCTTTCTGCCCGAGATGCTGCAAAAGATCCGCGCGCTGGCCGAGCTGCGGGCCGCCCATGGCCTCCGCTTCGAGATCGGCGTAGATGGCGGCGTCAACCCGGACACCGCTCCGCTCGTCGCCCGCGCTGGGGCCGATACCCTGATCGCCGGCAGCGCCGTGTTCCACCACCCCGAAGGCCTGGCCGACGCCATCGCCGAGCTGCGCCGCCTCGCCATGGACGCCGCCCCGCCTGCCTGTGTCCGGCCAGGAGGGCGCTGATGATCGTCCGCGCCGCCCTGGTCCTGGCCCTGCTCGCCGCCGGGGGCTTCGGCCTCTGGGAAGTGCGCCGCTGGTTCACGCCGGAAGGCCGCGACTCGCTCTCGCACACGCAGCGCCTCCTGCGGCTCTGGGGACTGTTCTTCCTGCTCGCCGTGCTGGGCCTGTGGCTCGGCGGGACCTTCCTGACAACCCCGCACACGCCCAAAGCCCTGATCGGCTGGATACAGTACTGGATGCTGACCGTGCTCGCCTCCCTGCCCCTGATCCCCCTCGCCCTGCTGGACCGGCGCGAGAACCTGCGCCACCTGGCCGAAGCCCGTCGTCAACTGATCGCCCTGCGTCAGAGTCTCGCCCGCGAGACAATCGGCGCCCGCCCCGAAGATGAGGGCCTGCCCCCAATTACGCCCGCCTGATCGGCGGGCTTTTTGTATGGCATGACTGTTTAAGGAGAGACACTTGCACAAAGAACTGACCGCCCGCACCGCCGCCCGCCTGAAGGCCGTTGCGGGTGCGGCCGCCGCCAAGACCGTTACCGTCGGCCTGGACGCCTTCGTGGACGAGATCATCCGGGTCGTGGACCGGCGCGCGTCCGACACCGAATTCACCACCATCGAGCAGATCAGCGAGCTGGGCACCCGCATCATCGGGGCAGCCGGCCAGAGCACCAACCTGGAGCTTGTCGTCGAGCGCGTCAAGCTCGGCGGCAACGGCCCCATCATGGCGAACGCCCTGGCCGCGCTGGGGCCGCAGGTGACCTGCCTCGGGCCATTGGGCGAGGGCCAGGTCCACCCCGCCTTCGCCGAGATGGCCGAGCGCGCGACCTTGATCTCATTGGGAGCGCCGGGCCATACGGATGCCTTGGAGTTCGAGGACGGCAAGGTCATGCTTGGCAAGCTGGAACCCCTGAACGATGTCACCTGGGCGCGCGTCTCGGAGCGTGCGGGCGAAGGTGGCCCGGCCCGCCTATTCGCCCAGGCCGACCTCGTCGCCCTGGTGAACTGGACCATGATCCCCGCCATGTCGGCGATCTGGGAGGACCTCCTGACCCTGCTCGCCGCCCAGCCCGCCGCGCCCCGCCGCTTCTTCCTCGACCTGGCCGACCCCGAGAAACACGGCGATGCCAAGGTCGCCGCCGCCTGCCGACTGCTGTCCCGGTTCCAGGAGTTCGGCTCGACCATCCTCGGCCTGAATGAGAAAGAAGCCTTCCGCGTCGGCGCGGCCCTGGGATACGAGGGTGGCCACCACGGCAGAACGGAGGTCCGCGCCGTCACCGCCTTCGTCAGCGCCAGGCTGCCCGTTGAAGCCGTCGTCGTCCACCCCCGCGCCTACGCCGTCGTCGGTGCCCACGGTCGGATCACCGCCGATGTGGACGGCCCGTTCATCGAAAATCCCGTCATCTCCACCGGCGCGGGCGACCACTTCAATGCTGGCTTCAGCCTCGGCAAGCTGCTCGGCCTCGCCGACGATGAGGCCGCCGCCGCCGCCGTCGGCACGTCCGGCTACTACGTCCGCCACGCCACCAGCCCGACGCTGGCGCAGCTCGCCGAGTTCCTGGAAAGTCAGGCGGCGGAGTAAGAGCTACTCCAGGGAGTGGGCCATCGGACAAAAAGCGAAGCGGTTACAAAAAGTTGCCTTGATCGCACTTGCCGTCACCATGGCGCTAGGTATCTTCGGGCATTGGCATCTTCGCCACCGTATATTGACTCAGTACCCGTTCACCCAAAGTCCATATGCACCATAGAGGACAGTCACCATAGCCGGAAGAAAGTCGCCACGGATTGAAATCCGAGGCTGGGAAGTGCCCACCGTCCAGGGAACGGAAGAATGGGAAGTAACGGAAGCCAATCTCATGGGTACAGGATGTCCCTTGGACAGCGGGCTTTCGACAGCCTCGGGTTTTAACTCGTGGCAATTCCAGGGAGGGAAGTATGGGACACAGCAAGCTGGAGTATTACCTGCATCTCGTCTGGTCAACGTACCAGCGGGAGCCGCTCCTGGTGGGCGACACGGAGGTCTTGATCTATGCCTGCATCCGCGCGGAAGCGCGGCGGATGAACTGCGCTGTTCTTGCGCTCGGCGGTCTTGCAGACCATGTGCATTTAGTCGTGGAGCCGCCTGGGATGCTGGCGCCCTCTGCCCTTGCCCAGCAAATCAAGGGCGCTTCCTCGCGGTTTGCGAACAGCAAAGGCATTGCCTTCCGCTGGCAGGGAGGCTTCTCCGGCTTCAGCCTGAGCCGCCCACATCTAAAGGCCGCCATCCCGTATGTTCTGAACCAGCAGCGGCGTCACGCCGACAACGACCTCTGGCCCGACTGGGAGCCGACCGAAGACTAACTCTTGCATCCTTATCCTGATCTTGCGTCCCCTGGACGCTGGGTACTTCGGAGCCTCGGGTTTCAACCCGTGGCGCTCGCTTGGCACCATCTATGCACGAAGACCACCACTACATGCGCCGCGCCCTGCGCCTTGCCGCCCTCGGACGCCATGCAAGCCCGAACCCGATGGTTGGGTGCGTCTTGGTCAATGACGCGGGCCGCATCATCGGTGAGGGCTGGCATCCGCAGCCGGGGCAGCCACACGCCGAGGTGTTCGCCCTGCGCGACGCGGGGGAGGCGGCGCGCGGGGCGACGGCGTTTGTGACCCTAGAACCCTGCGCGCATCATGGGCGGACTCCCCCCTGCGCCGACGCGCTTCTGGCGGCGGGCATCAAGCGCGTCGTCGCCGCCATTGCCGACCCGGACCCGCGCGTCGGCGGGCAAGGGCTGGAACGGCTCCGGGCGGGCGGGGTGGAGGTTTCTGTGGGGGTGGGGGAATCCCAGGCGCGCGCCCTGAATGCGGCCTACCTCAAGCACCGCACGACGGGCCTGCCCTGGGTCGTCCTGAAGACGGCCATGACACTCGACGGCAAAATTGCGACCGAGACGGGCGACTCGAAGTGGATCACCTCCCCTGTCGCCCGCCGCGCCGTCCACCGACAATTGCGGGACCGGTGCGACGCCATCCTGACCGGGGTGGGGACTATTCTGGCTGATGATCCCGCCCTGAGGACCAGGCTGGCGTACCGAGAGGGCCGGAACCCGTGGCGTATTGTCGTGGACAGCCGCCTGCGGACGCCGCTTGATGCACAGGTGATCCGGCTGGCGGCGGAGGACGGCAAAACGATCTTCGCGACGACCGCCCGAGCCGACCCGGCGCGGCGAAATTTACTGCTTTCACTGGGCTGCCAGGTCCTCATCTGTGACGACGACGCGGGCCGCGTCTTGCTCCCCGACCTGATGCGCCGCCTGGGAACCCGGGGGGACATCATCGGTGTTCTTATAGAGAGTGGCGGAACACTGGCCGCGGGAATGCTGGCCGCAGGCTTGGTAGACCGCTGGCTCTGCTTTATCGCCCCCAAAGTCGTGGGCGGGCGGGCTGCGCCCGGCCCGGTCGGCGATCTTGGCGTCATGCTCATGCGCGACGCCCGTGCCGTTTCCTTCCGGCAGGCGCGTCGCTGCGGGCCGGACATTGTGATTGATACCCACATTGGGTAGAATGCCCATACCAGATCATCTCGGGAGGTGAGGAGACCGCGCCATGTTTACAGGAATCATCCAAGAAGTCGGCCGAGTAGAGGCCATCGAGCGCGGCGAGCAGTCCGCCCGATTCACCATCCGCGCCGGGCACATCCTGGACGGCGTCAAACTCGGCGACAGCATCGCCGTCAACGGCGCCTGCCTCACCGTAGTCCAATCAGAGCCGGGTACGGTCGCTTTCGACGCCATTTACGAGACGCTGCAAAGAACAGCGCTGGGCGCACTCGCCATCGGTGATGAAATCAATCTGGAGCCGAGCCTGGCCGCCAATGGCCGCTTCGACGGCCATATCGTCCAGGGCCATGTGGACGGCGTGGGCACAATCGCCTCCATCCGCGAGGTGGACAACTCCTATTACATCTACATCACCGCCTCCCCAGCCCTGCTCCGCTACATCGTCCGCAAGGGCAGCATCGCGATTGACGGCATCTCGCTCACCGTCGTGGACGCCGACGAGAAGACCTTTTCCGTTGCTATCATCCCGCACACCTGGGATCACACCAATCTCCACATCCGCCGGGCGGGCGACCAGATCAATCTGGAAACCGACATCGTCGGCAAATATATCGAAAAGCTCGTCGGCGGCGACTACGTTCGCGCCGAGACGATCCCCCTCCGCATCGCCGACCTGGAGCGCAGCGAGCCGACTCGGTCCGGTCCGATAACTGCCTACCGGGATTAGCCGCTATGATTCAGGAACAGGTGCAGTCGTCTCAGACCCACCTGACGAAGAATAGTGAAGAGCGTCCTTCTGAATCGCTGGAGTTCGTCAGGCCTCCAGACTGCATGACTTGGCTGTCACTGGATTTGTCTCCTATCTAGTCGGAGGTTACTACATCGCCTTCCGCATCATAGACGAGATGGCCGAGGAAAAGAAGAGGACGGGAGTGTGTATAAAAAGGGGTCTGAGTCTGCGAAGGCAGAGGCTTTAGTGGGGTGACTTGGTGCTCTTGTTGCCGCGGTTTCAACCGCCAGTTTCGGAGTTTTTATACACACTCTCAGGCAATTATGACGAAACTAAGCCTCCTTCGGACCCTGAAACTCGTCAGTGGCTTTTTCTACACAACGTTTAATGCTTGGGTGTCAGCATCAGTGTGGGCACTACACTAGAACAGAGGCGCAGATGCCGGACAACCCGTTTAACACGATCGAAGAAGCCGTCGCCGACCTGCAGGCGGGCAAAATGATCATCCTCGTGGACGACGAGGACCGCGAGAACGAGGGCGACTTTGTCATGGCCGCCGAGCACATCACGGCCGAGGCGATCACGCTGATGACGCGGCGCGCGTCCGGCATCATTACCGTCCCCATGCCCGAGGAGCGGCTGCTTGCGCTCAACCTGGAGCTGATGGTGCGCGAGAACAGCGAGTCCATGCGGACCGCCTTCACGATCACCGTGGACGCCAAAGAGGGCACGACGACCGGCAGCAGCGCCGCCGACCGCGCCCTGACCATCCGAAAGCTGGCCGACCCGCAGGCCAAGCCAGGCGACTTCAATCGGCCCGGTCATGTCAACCCGCTCATGGCCCGCAACGGCGGTGTCCTGAAGCGAGCGGG
>JANLUQ010000328.1:0-31053 GCA_031363565.1 Armatimonadota bacterium
GCCCCGGACCTATATCTACGACCGGCAGGGCCGACGAGTAAAGGCGCTGGCCGGCGAGCAGACGGCGCAAAGCCTGGCAGCCGCGATCTTGCCCTACCTGAAAAGCTCGGCCCATACGCATTGACGATCCCTAATCCAGAATGATGGAAGCCCTATTCGAGACGACTGCCCCCACTTCCCGGAATACGCTTTTCCGCAGATGGGCCGCGCTGCCCCTGTTCTGGCTGGTCCTCGTGGCTGCCGATCTGGCGGCCCTCTACTTCTTTTTGGGTCGCCTCCTGTACCCACTCAACCCAGCGTGGGTCTATCTGTCGGTCTACGCTTTCTGCTTTGGGCTGTACATCCTCGGGGCGGGCTTTCTCCTGCCCGCCATTCCACGCGCGCTGTCCCGCCATGCTCTCCCGGTCATCCTGATCGGCGCAACCCTGTATCGCCTGGCCGTCCTGTTTGCCCCACCCGAGCTTTCGACCGATATTCTGCTCTACATTTGGGATGGACGGCTCATCAACCACGGCATCAACCCCTACCACTGGGCTCCCAATGCCCAGCCGCTGCGCTTCCTGCGGGACAGCGGCTGGAACGCGATGGAGTACAAAAGCTACCAGTCCATCTACATGCCGGTCTCGCAGGGGATCTTTGCCGTCGCCAACGCCCTATTCGGCAGCAACCCGCTCGGCTACAAGGCACTCTATACACTGTTCGACTTCGGCGTCATCGGCCTACTGCTCCATCTCCTGAAACGGCAGCGGCGGCCCTTGACCCAGGTGATCTGGTATGCCTGGTGTCCCCTGCCGATCACGGAAGTGGCGATGGCGGGACATCAGGACATTGTGGGCGTATTTTTCCTGCTGCTGGCATTCACCCTGGTCATGCGTTCGGAGCGGGCGGTCGGCTGGGCCGCGCTGGCCTTGGTCGCTGCCGCGCTCACAAAGGGTTTTGCGCTGCTGCTTCTCCCCCTGTTCGCCCGCGTGCATGGCCGGTCCTTCGTCCTGTGGGCTGTTTTGGGGCTACTCTATCTAGGGATGCCGCTATGGGTGTACCTGCCGCAATTCCTCCACGGAATGTACCAGTACTTGGAAACCGTTCATGTCAACTCTGGCCTGTTCAACTGGGTGAATCTGGCCCTGCTCCCGTTTACCCGCTACTGGCATTACTTCATCGCGGAGAAGTTGTCCGACCTCGCCATCCTGGGCGTCGTAGTCTGGTCCGCATGGCGGCCTGTGGCGTCCCATGAGGACCTGCTGCGGCGGTCATTCGTCGTGCTGGCCGTGACCCTGCTGGTAATCCCGACCCTGTTCCCATGGTATCTGCTCTGGACCCTGGCCTTCATGCCGCTGCTAGGGCGGCGACCTCTGTACTCGTTCGTGCTGCTGTCTGGCCTGTCCGTGCTTCTCTACACCTTCTATATCTCGATCATGCCATACTGGTGGACGCCGATCGCTGAGTATGTGCCGTTCTATTTGCTGCTGGCATGGGAGATCATTCAAGCAAAAAAGCCCGGCGCGGTCCGGGCCTGGGTCCATAGGTTAGTTACCCCCGGCCTGACACTCCGCCTGGGCAGTGATCCGGCGCAGCCGGGGAAGGTATAACGATGCGGGTGATGACGTACAACATCCGGGGCGGGTGGGGGATGGATGGGGGATGGTCTACGGAGCGGATCGCGGACGTTGTTTTGGAACAGGCTCCCGACATCCTCTGCCTGCAGGAGGTGCACCAGCGCCTCCCACAGAGCCGGTTCGTGGACCAGCCGGGGCGGCTGCAAAAGGCTTTGGGGCTGCCGGTCGTGTTCCAGGCGAACCTGCGGCTCGGCGCCGGCGCATATGGCCTAGCCCTTGTCTCGCGCTACCCCGTCAACTCGGTCCAGAACCACCTGCTGCCGAGTGTCCGCGAGCAGCGTGGGGCGCTGGAAGTGAACCTGACCACGCCGAACGGACTGCTGACCGTCTTCTGCACGCATTGGGGGCTAAACGGGGTGGAGCGAGAGCGGCAGGGGGCGCGGCTGGCAGAGCTGACCGCCGCCGTTCCTGGCCCAGTCCTTGTCTGCGGCGACTTCAATGAGGACGCGGGAGCGCCCGGCCTGCGCTTGCTGCTGTCGCAGTCGGACCTTCAGGACGCCGACGCCGCCGAAAAGTGCCTGACCTATCCTTCCGATACGCCCGCCGCCCGCATAGACTATGTCCTGTACTCATCGGAACTGGTCCTTCAGAATATCTTCCCAGTGACGACGCTTGCCTCGGACCATCTCCCCCTCGTTGCCGACTTCTAGGCTCGTTGCCGACCTTTAGCTGGGCAGCTTATCCGTGGGGACCGCTTCCACGGTGGCCGGCTGGACGCCGTACCCGTTCCGCGCGGTGGATGCGGCGGCCGACTCGGAGGCTGGGTAGACGGTGCCGAAATAGAGGTGTGCGCCCTTGCTCGCCAGGATCGAGCCTGCCAAAGTCATCACCATCAGGAGCAGCAGGCGGCGAACAAAGTCGGCCAGGGCCGTGCCGATGTTGGCGGCAGGCGGGGGTGGTGCCCCCGGCACCTGCAGCGGCTCCAGGCCCGGTACCGGCGACTGGAGAAGGTGCAGGGCGGTGACGAAGACGAAGATGAGCATGCCGACGCCGACCAAAAAGACCAGCAGGGCGAGGAGGCGGCCGGGATGATCGGCCTGGGGTTTAGCGGGGGACATCAAGGGCGTTCCTGTTTCGGGTTAAGGCGTAGAACTATCATGGCACACCGGGCATACCGGCGTCAAGCCTCTGTTTTCGATCGTAGGTGACCCCGAGATGTTCCCGCTGAGGCTATTCGCGCTGGGGCTATTCCCAGCCGATCTTGATCAGCACATAGGCCAGCAGTCCGGTCAGGACAATGCCAAGTCCAAATGACTTCAAAAAGTAAGGGGTCACAGTCGTATTCTCCCGGCGCGGTGTTCGCGCCACACGGTCAGCAGTAGCCCGAAGAACGCGGGCCACCAGATCAGGTCATTGAAGACGTTCACCCACAGTGAACGCCAGGGCAGATGCCCAAGTACATGATGTAATACCCATCCTGCCGGCCCAAGTATCTTACCGCACAGCCCAAGGAAGGCGAAAGGCCAGAAACGCGCCGGATCCAGCGCGACGCAGGCATAACCGATGGCATAGACGCCGACGAACATGCCGATGCAGGCGGCTAATATGAGCGGCAGCGACCCTGCCGCCGCCTGCTGCGCGGGCGTCATCCCCATCCAGCCCAACATCAAAGTCGGGTCGAGGCCGACCACAGTTCCCCAAGCAAGGTTGTAGGCCGTCGCCGCCCAGAACCAGGCTTTGTAGACGTACCAGGGTGAGGCGACTGTTCCACTTGTGAGCGTTGACGCCATCTCAGGGCCTCCTTCAGCACGCAGTGATTGAAATGGTTTCCAGTTCGGCGGCGGAGTAGGCGGTATGTGGGCCGCCTTCGGGACCCGGCGGCGGTCTATCCAGGAACTCGATGCACATGGCGGCGAAGAAGAGAAATGCCGTCACCCGAGGCCCAGATCCTTCCAGAGCGTGTCTACCCGCGCCTTGACTTCGGCGGGCATGGTCAGCACGTCTGGCCACTCGCGAGTAAAGCCCTCGTCGGGCCACTTACGGGTAGCGTCAACGCCCATCTTGGAGCCGAAGGCGGGTAGGGGGGAAGCATGGTCAAGGACATCAATTGGACCTTTGACGAAGGTGATGTCCCGCTCGGGGTCAATATTCGCAAGCATGCGCCAGACCACCTCGCCGGGGTTCTGGACGTCCACGTCTTCGTCCACGACCACGATGCATTTGGTAAACATCATCTGGCCCAGGCCCCAAAGCGCGTGCATGACTTTGAAGGCGTGGCCGGGGTAACGCTTCTTGATGCGGACAAGGGCTAGGTTGTGGAAGGCGCCCTCGGCGGGCAGATGGTAGTCAATCATCTCCGGCACGAACAGTCGGGCCAAAGGCAGGAAAAGACGCTCGGTGGCAAGCCCGATGTACTTGTCTTCCATCGGCGGCGGGCCGACGATAGTGCAGGGGTAGATAGCATTGCGCCGGTGCGTGATGGCCGTCACTTTGAAGACCGGGTAGATGTCGGCGAGGCTATAGTAGCCCGTATGATCGCCGAACGGGCCTTCGCTCCGGCGGAGGCCGGCAGGGACGACGCCCTCGATGACGAACTCGGCATCGGCGGGCACCTCCATGTCAATCGTCTTGCACTTGACGAGTTCGACCGGCTTCTTGCGGAGGAAACCCGCGAAAACCATCTCGTCAATCTCGTCCGGCAAAGGCGCGGTGGCCGAGTAGATGATGGCCGGATCGCCGCCCAGCACGATGGCGACGGGGATGTCCCGGCCCTTCGCCTCGAAGTTCGCATAATGACGAGAGCCGACCTTGTGCCGCTGCCAGTGCATCCCGGTCTCATGTGGCCCTTGCTTCTGGATGCGGTACATGCCGACATTGCGCTTGCCGGTGCCCTCGTCCTTGGTGAAGACGAGCGGCAGGGTGATGTACGGCCCGCCATCCTCGGGCCAGCAGGTGAGAATAGGAAGGTCGTCTAGGTTCGCCTCCGCGCCGATCTTGACGACTTCCTGGCAGGGCGCAAACGGGGAGGAAACGATTTTGGGGCTAATCTTGCCTAGCGCGGCAAGCTGCGGCAGAAGTTGGAGTTTCCCCATCAGCGAGGCGGGTACGTCCGAGGGCAGCCGCGTTAGCGCGGCGATCTCGGACGCGATGTCCTCAAGGTCGTCCGCGCCCAATGCCCAGGACATGCGCTTGCGCGACCCCAGAAGGTTGATGGCGAGCGGGAACTTGGACCCTTTTACGTTCTCGAATAGTAGTGCGGGTCCGCCGCCGGGCATCTTCATTACCCGGTTCGCGATTTCGGTGACCTCCAAGACGGGGCTGACCGGCGTTTTGATGCGCCGCAATTCACCCGCGCGGTCTAGCCGCTCGATAAACTCCCCCAGGGAAGAGTAGGCCATTTCTAATGGTCCGTTCTAAATCGTTCGGAATCCGTGCAATTTTTCACGATGTCATAATTAGTATACCGAGGGCGGGAAAGAAAGTCAACAAAAACGAAACCCTCTTTAGAATGGGCGTGATTTGAAACGGTGTTGATACGGTCGCCCACCATAATGGCGATGGTCGGGCGGTATGGAACCTCCCGTTCCGTTTCCTGCTCTTGAAAGGAGCTATGATCATGTCCACTTCTTTATATTCCGCGCTCCGCGTACCGCTGCTGGTGCTGGCCAGTTTCTCTGCACTGGCGCTGGCTGGCTGCGGCGGCAGTTCCCCCTCCGGGGGCGGCGGGGCATCCACCGGCGGCACTGGTGGCAGCGGTTCCTTCAATGCCAGCTTCTCCGCCGCCTCCGGCACGAATGCGAACACCGCCGCCTACAGCAGCAGCAATGTCGGGGGCGTAGTGACGCCGCCCGCGCCGATCGTCGGAACGATTCTTACTTTGACGGCGGCGACTGCCCCCTCCAACAACACGTCGCGCCAGTTCAACCTCGTCCTGGCTGACACCACGCTGACGATCGGCAAATCTTACCCGCTCGGAACCGATATCAACTCCCTTAGCTATGTGGAGTTCACCGATATCAACGGCAAAAAGTCGCAAGCCTGGATGAGCACGAGCGGCACGGCGACCCTCGACTCGATCAGCGGCAAGACGTACAAGTTCCATGTCACCGCCGTGCCGATGGGGCCAGTGGACGGCACGACGACGACTCCCCTTGGCACCACCTCGCCCGGCATGGGCACGTTCACGGTGGAGGGCAGCGGCACGGCTACACTGCCCTAGCCTCCGCGCGGCGGAACGGAAGCACTCTAAACGCTCAGGCTTGCAAAGGCCTGGGCGTTTTGCCGTCTTGACACCGACAAGGCGCTGTGTTACACTGTGGCAAGCGGCGCTCCTTGCTCTTCGGCCGCTGTGGAAAGACAGGCTAGTCTTGCTGTACGGACCCTGGCATATCAGCCTCCTTGGCGCACTCACCGCCCGCAATGAATCCCACTCGATCACGCGCTTTCGGACGCGCCAGACCGCGATGCTGCTGGCCTGCCTCGCTTATTCCCCCAAGCGCCCCCAATCACGCGAAGAGCTGGCCGACCGGCTCTGGCCGGAAGCCTCTCCCGAAGCCTCACGGACCAGGCTGCGGGTCGCGCTTTCTTCACTGCGCCGCCAAATGGAACCGCCCGGCGTACCGACTGGAAGCGTACTGGTGGCGGACCGCAATTCCATTTACCTGCGTTCCGAGTCCTTCACAACCGATGTGGCTGTTTTCCAATCAGCCCTACGCTCGCCTACTGATGAGGAACTGCCGCCGATGCAAGCGGAGCGTCTGAGCCGGGCGGTCGCCGCCTACAGCGGAGAACTCCTGCCGGGAGTCTACGACGACTGGGTGCTGGGGGAGCGCGAGGGGCTGGCGGCCCAGTATCGGCGTACTCTGGAACAGCTCCTGGAGACCTGGGAGATATTAGGGAATAGACAGGGCGCACAGGAATGTGCAGAGCGTTTGATAACTGCCGGTCCCTACGAAGAGAAGGGGTATCTCGCGTTGATGCGCCTTGCCGTCCAGGCGGGCGAACCCGCTCTAGCCGTGCGTCAATTCGACCGAATGGAGCGCCTGCTGGAAAGAGAATTGGGTTTGATGCCCTCCGAGGAGGCGCGAGAGGCAGTCGCGGTCGCCCGCGCTGCTCGCCCTATCCCATCCACCCCCTCCGTCCCATCCATCCTCTCAGGACAGGCCTTGGTCTCCAGGCTGCCATCTTCACCCCCACCGGAGGTCCCTCCTCCGCTGCGCGTCCTACCGCCTTCCTGGACACGGTTCTTCGGGCGTGAGGCGGAGCAGGAGACGCTGCTCGGACTTCTGGCCGAGGGTGGGACCCGGCTGGTCACACTGACGGGTCCAGGCGGAGCGGGAAAGACAAGGCTTGCGACAGAAGTGGCGCGGCGGTTGGCGGAGACGTTCCCCGGCCCGGTGTGCTTTGTCCCTCTGGCGGACATCCTGTCGGCACCGCTTCTTCCCGAAACGATCTCGGTGGGCCTGCGCCTGACATACATCGGGAGCAACCCTCCACTCGACCAGATCACCGAGGCGCTGATCGGCAAGCCCGCCCTGCTGATCCTGGATAATCTGGAGCAGATCGCCGATGGGGCTGCCCCGATCATCCAAAGCCTGCTGACACGGCTGCCGGACCTACGCTGCTTGATCACCTCGCGCCGGCCACTACACCTACCCGGTGAGCGCGTCCTCCCCCTGCCGCCTCTCCCCACTCCGCTCCAGGTCGAGACGCCGGAGGGGCTGCTGGCATACGCCGGAGTCCAGCTCTTCGTGGACCGCGCTCAGGCGGTGCGGCCCGACTTTCAGGTCACGCCGCGCAATGCCGATGCAGTCAGTGCGCTCTGCGACCGGCTGGAAGGGCTGCCACTGGCCCTGGAACTGGCGGCGGCGTGGACCGGCGTCCTGACCCCGGCACAGGCGCTGGCACGGCTGGACGAGCGCTCTTCCCTGCTGGTTAGCCGCCGGTCGGACCAAGTCAAGCGCCACCGGACGATGCACGCCGCCATCGCCTGGAGCTTCGACCTGCTCCCTGCCGACCTGCGCGGCTTCTGGACACGCCTCTCCGTTTTTCGGGGCGGCTGGACGGCCGAAGCAGCGGAGGCCGTCTGCGCGCAGCCGGGAACGCTGGAGGCCCTGCAGCGCCTGCGCGAGCGGTCACTGATCCTCGCAGAAGAAGTGAACGGCGGCGCTTCCATGCGCTTTCGGATGCTGGAATCGCTGCGCGAGTTCGCCTGTGAGCAGCCGAATGAGCAAGAGGCCGCCGAAACGCGGCGATGCCATGCCGCATTCTTCCTCGATCTTGTGGAGGCAAAGTATCCTCAAACACAGGGGGCGGAGGCCAAAACCGGCCTGGATGCGGTGGAAGCAGAGCGCGCCAACATTTTGACCGCCTTGGAATGGTACGACCGTCCCGACCAGGACCCGGAACTGGGTCTGCGCGTGGCCGGCGCCTTGTGGCGCTTCTGGTCCATCCGTGGTCCACTTGCCGAGGGGCAATGGTGGCTGAACCGGACCCTTGCACGCACCCCGGATGCGGAGACAGAGATCGTGGCGCGTGCCTGGAATGGGTTAGCCGTCTTGTTCCGAGTGCAGGGCGACACGACGCAGGCCAAAGAGACAAACCAGCGTGTCCTGGGTCTCTGGCGGCGTATCGGCGACGCGCGCGGGATCGCGGCTTCACTCAATAACCTGGGCGGTACGCTGATGGTCATGGGCGATTTCCAAGCCGCCCAACCGCTCCTGGAGGAAAGCCTTTCGCTCTGGCGCACGTTGGACCGGCCACTTGCCGTGGCCCAGTTGCTGCAAAATCTTGGGTTTCTTGCCTGTGAGTGCGGGGACCCGGTGGCCGCCACTGCGCTCTGCCGAGAAAGCCTCGCTTTATTTCAGAGCCAAGGAGATCAACTCGGCATCTCGCAAGTCCACAGTATTCTGGCGAGTGCTGCCATCAGGCAAAAAGAGTTCTGCCAAGCCAATTGCCTGGCAGCGGAAAGTATGCGTCTCAGCGTGGAGTTGGGACACGCGCAGGGCATTATCAACTCCTTCGAGGTGCTGGCTGAGGCGGCTTGCGGGAGCGGCGAGGCTTGGAGGCCCGCCGTGCTTCTAGGAGCTGCTGAAACTTTGGCAGTGTCCCTCGCAATGCAGATAGACCGTACCGAAAAGGACTGCTTCGAGCGAGTCTTTGCCAATCTGCGCGGCAGGGAAACGGAGGCAGCCATCCAATCCGCTTTTGAACACGGACGCACACTGACACAAGAGGCCGCGATTGCGCTGGCCCTCGAGGAGCCAGAAAACCCGCAAAGCGCGCAGTGAACAGATGGGGCGGGGACGGCATAATAGAAAGTGTAGGCGAGATACCCTACCAAAGCCGCCCCCCCCCGCTGAGTGAGGTTTCACAGTGGCTTTGTGCCGAGGCCGCTAGGTCCTCGTAGTCCCGGCACCCCTGGCGGCTGCCCGAGCGCCCGATGCTGTGCGCTGGCGGGTGGCCGCCCTTGGGCGGGGGAACGATTTTAGGGAAGCGAGAACCGTGATGGTCTTACAGATGCCTTATGCCGACAAAATCCGCGTGTTCGCGGCGAGCAGCGTGGAAAACGAAGAGCAGGCGCGTCAGGAGGTGCGGTGCTGGGCAAGAGGGCATGGCTACCAGCCTGCCCAAAACGGCCGTACCTTTACCATCTACCGGCACAACACCCAGCCGCGCGAGTGGGTGCTGTTGGAACGCGGTTTGGGCTTACGGGACTAACGCACGGTCAGGTATTGGACGCTGAACTTCTGCTCGGGGTCGGTCCAGACTTTGTCCACAGCCAAACCTGCCGCTGCGGCCAGGGCGGCGAAGTCGGCCAGACTATACTTATAAGAGCACTCGGTCAGAATAGTTTCTTCCTCTTCAAACGCGATGGTCACGCCGCCCAGACGGACTGCCTGAGAGCGCAGGCTCATCAGATGCATCTCGATCCGGCCGGCCAGGCCGTTGTAGAAGGCGCGGTGGGCGAATTGGTCAAGGTTGAAGTCGGCACCTAGCTCATCATTGATCCGCCGCAGCAGGTTCATATTGAAGGCCGCCGTGATGCCCTGGGCATCATCGTAGGCTGGTTCCAGGATGTGCGCGGGCTTCTTCAAATCCACTCCGATCAGCAGGCCGCCGCCGGACTCGCAGACCTCGGCGATCTGCTTCAGGAACGTCTCAGCTTGGTCCCGGTGAAAGTTGCCGATAGTGGAGCCAGGGAAGTAGACAGCGCGGGAGCGGATGGGGCGGTGGGCGGCAGGCAGATCGAAGTCGGTGGTATAATCGGCGCAGAGCGGCAGGATGTCGAGATGTGGGTAGGCTTCGGCGAGGCCCGACGCCGTCTGGTGCAGGTGTTCGCGCGAGATGTCCATGGGGACGTACCCCGCCAAGTGCGGCAGGTGGTCCAGCAGAATGCGTGTCTTGGTGCTGCTGCCGCTGCCGTACTCGATGAGGAGGCAGTCGGGACCGAAAAGGGCCGCCATCTCCTCGACATGGTCTCGCATGATGCCTGCCTCGGTGCGGGTCGGGTAGTACTCCGGCAGATCGCAGATTTGGTCGAAGAGATGCGAGCCGCGCTGGTCATAGAAGTACTTGCAGGGCAGGGTCTTTTCAAACGATTCGAGGCCGGTCAAGACCTCGGCGCGAAAGGTGGCGAGGTCGGGCGCGCAGTCGAGCAGTGTGGGGGGCATCATTGCCATGGGTGTCACAGGTCCTTTGCTAGACGAATGCCCGTGAACTGCCAGCGGGCATCGGGCGGAAAGAAGTTGCGGTAGGTGGGGCGCATGTGCGAATGCGATGTGGCGCAGGAGCCGCCGCGTAGGACGAACTGGTTGCACATGAACTTGCCGTTATACTCGCCCAATGCGCCCGGCGGCGGGGCATAGCCTGGGTATGGGGTGTACTGGCTGCGGGTCCACTCCCAGACATCGCCGAACATCTGATGCAGCTTCCCAGGCTCGGCGTCATTAGCGTTGAGAGGCGCGGGATGGAGACGGCCCGAGTCGGCGAAGTTGCCGCACAGGGGAGCGAACTCGGACGCGGTCTCCCACTCGGCCTCAGTTGCGAGGCGGGCACTTGCCCAACGGGCGTAGGCGTCGGCCTCGAACAACGAGACGTGGCAGACTGGCGCACCCAGGTTCAGCGGCCCCATGCCGGCCAGCGTGAACTCCTGCCACTCCCCCTTCCGGTCCCACCAGCAGAGCGGCGCTTGCCATCCCTGCTTTTGAACCACGCCCCAGCCCTCGGACAGCCAGAACTCAGGCTTGGCGTAGCCGCCGTCCCGGATGAACTCCAGATATTCCCCATTCGTGACCAGCCGTGAGCCGAGGGCAAAGCGCGGGACATATTCCTTGTGGCGGGGTGTCTCATTGTCGAACGCGAAGCCTCCTGCGTCCCATCCGATTTCTCGCACCCCCTCTTCAAATTCGATCCACTCCAAAGCCGGAACAGCCGCCGTCGACGTGTCGCGGCGTGGGCGGTAGACGGGGCAGAGTGGGTTTTCGAAAAAGACGTGCTTGATGTCCGTCACCATCAGCTCCTGGTGCTGCTGCTCGTGGTGGAGGCCCAGGGTCAGCAAAGGCTCAAGGATCGTTGTCTTCTCCCCATCCGCTTCGGTCAGCAGCCTGGTCATGTGCGCGTCCACATAGGCACGGTAGGCATACGTCTCGTCCACGGTGGGGCGGGACAGCAGGCCGCGGCTGACGCGGCAGTGGCGCTCGCCGATGGAGTTGTAGTAAGAGTTGAAGAGGAAATCGTACTGCGGATGGATGGATTGGTAACCGGGCAGATGCGGTTTGAGCAGGAAGGTTTCGAAGAACCAACTTGTGTGGGCAAGGTGCCACTTGGCCGGACTGACGTCAGGCATGGACTGGATAACATAGTCCTCGGGCACTAGCGGCTCGCAGATCTTTTCGCTGAAAGTGCGGACAGCCTGATATTGGTCGAGCTGCGACGGGGAAGTCGGCATGAAAAGTCCTCGAATTTCTAATCCAGCCCGTGCTTCCCGGCTGTTGAGGCGTGTTTACCCGGAAGTCGCCCGCCCTAACCGCCTGGAAACGGCAGAAGTTCCATCCCGTTTCCCTTTCAGAGCAGGCAGGAAACCAGAGAGGCGACGGCCAATTAAGCCACTGTGGATGATTTGCTGACGGAGATCGTGCGGCGGGGAGCAAACGAGGTTTGGGGAATGGGCTTGTCGGACGAACAGCTTGCCCAATTCGCGCGCTACGCGGACCTGCTGACTGAGTGGAACGCGACGCGGATGAACCTGACACGGCTGACATCGCCGCGCGATGTCGCCGTAAAGCACTTCCTGGACTCTTTGGCCCTGCTGACGTTGCGGACGCCGCCACCCGGCGCGCGGGTGCTGGATGTAGGGACGGGCGCGGGCCTACCCGGTCTGGCTTTGAAGATCGCGCGGCCCGACCTGAATGTGACCCTGATGGACGGGACGGCGAAGAAACTCCAATTCTGCCGGGCTGTGGCCGACGATTTGGGGCTGGCAGGTGTCGAAACAGTCCACGTACGGGCGGAGGAAGCGACGCGGCGGGCTGACCTGGTGGGGCGGTTCGATCTGGTAACGGCCCGCGCGGTCGCGCCACTGGAGCGTCTGCTGCCGCTGCTGTCCCCGTTCCTCGCGCCGGGTGGGGTGGCCGCCGCATTGAAGGGGACGGGCGTAGCAGAGGAGATGGCGGCGGCACGGCCTGTCGCCAAGCGACTGGGTCTGACTCTGGCCCTGCCCGCCGCCTTCGCGCTGCCGGAAGCCGAGGAGCCGACTCTGCGGCAGATCGTCATCACGACTCGAAAGAAAGCAAGATGAGCATCCCCCCGCCAAATAGCCCTCCGCCCGCCGCCCCAACATGCCCGCGCTGCGGAGTGCCGAACGAGGGCGGGATGATGCAGTGCGCGCGCTGTGGGCAGAGCCTGACAGCGGCCTGACCGCCGCCGCCGGGCGGGTATGCGCCTCCGTCGGCTTACCCGCCGCAGACGACGATCGGTGGGTTCGGCGGGATGATCCCGGACAAGAACCCATCGGCCCTGATGTCGTACTATCTCGGCATCTTCTCGGTCATCCCGTGCCTGGCGATCCCGATGGGCACCGCCGCCGTGGTGCTGGGGCTGAAGGGGCTGCGGCTGGTAAAAGAGCGCCCGGAGGTACGTGGGAGGACACATGCCCTCGTAGGCATCATCGCCGGTGGGCTATTCGCGCTGGTCAACATTGGACTGCTGGCTGCTGTCGCGGTGGGCGTGGAACTTCATCATTGACGGCCTCGCCGGCGATCTGCCGGGCAACGTTGGTGCCGGAGAGGGCACAGAGAGGGACACCGCCGCCGGGGTGGGTGCTGCCGCCGACGAAGTACAGCCCGCGCACGTCGGGGGAGACCTGGGGAGGGCGCAGGAAGCCCTGACGCCAGCCGTTGGAGCTCAACCCATAGATCGCGCCTCGGTGGGCGGCATAGCGCTGCTCCAGGTCGAGCGGGGTCCACTGCTGCTCCACCAGGATGCGGGCGCGGAGGTCGGTCAGGCCCATACGTTCCAGCTTGGCGAGGACAAGGTCGCGGTAGCGCGGCGCTTCGGAGCGCCAGTCGAAGGACGCGCTGAGAGCGGGTGGGTTGGTCATCACGAAGAGGTTAGTGCAGCCCGGCGGCGCTTTCGTCGGGTCGGTGACGGACTGGCAGGCGATGCCGACGGTCGGATCCTCGGCGGGTCGGGCGTTGTCGAAGATGTCGGCGAATTCGGCCTCGCCGTCCTGGGCGAGAAACGAGTTGTGGTGGGCGATCTGGGGATAAGTCCCTCGAACGCCGAGCAGGAGCAGAAAGGCGGACGTGCTCGGCTCGATCTTATCAACGCGCCGCTGCGTCCAGGAGCGGCGGGCCTCGGCGGGAACGAGCGTCGTCAGGGCGCTGAGGCAGTCGGCGTTGCAGACTACGGCGTCGGCAAAGAGGCGCTCCCCCTGCCTGGTCGCGACGCCGCGCGCGCGCTGGTTCTTGACGATGATCTCCCCAGCGGCCGTGTCCGTCCTGATGACCACGCCCAGCTTCTCCGCCGCCGCGCGCAAGGCCTGGGCCAATTGATACAGTCCGCCGCGCACATAATAGGTCCCCTGTCGCCACTGAACATCGGCAACGGTGGCGAAGATGCCGGATGCGCGGGCGGGGTGCGAGCCGCTGTAGAGCGCATACAGCTCAAAGACTTGGCGCAGGCGCGGGTCGGTAAAGTGGGTGCGGACGACATCGCGCAGGGTCCGCCAAGGCTTCAGGGCGAGGAAGTCCGTAAGCTGACCCCACTGCGCCGGTGTCGGAATGCCGCGCACCTGTGCCCCGAAGTCCTGGCGCAGAAATGGGTCCGTGGTGGCCTCCGACACCTGCCGGGCATAGGCGAGGAAGTGGCCAAACCCGACCTCGTCGCCGGGTGCGAAGTCGGCGATGGCGCGGGCAGCATCGGTCGGGTCGGCGGGAGCGTCCAGCGTGTCACCACCCTCGAAATGGTAGCGGCATACCGTGTCCAGGCGGGTGAGGTCCAGAACGTCGTCCAGCCGTTGGCCCGCCGCCGTGAAGACTTCTTCCAGTGCCCACAGCATGGTCAGGACGTGTGGGCCGGTGTCAAAAGTGAAGCCGTCTCTTTCCCAGAGGTTCAGTTTGCCGCCGACACGCGCGTTTTGTTCCAGCAGCGTGACGCGCGCTCCGCGTGCGGCCAGCCCAATAGCGGCGGCCAGGCCACCGACGCCTGCGCCGATTATAATGACGTCCATGGAGTGATTGTACCCATGTACACGCCGCGAAAAGGTTCAGAAAATGAAATCCAACACTGCTGTTCTGTGCTGGCCACTGCTTCTCGTTGTCCTGCTGCTTGTCGGCCTTTGCCGGGAGACGTCTGCGGCGGACCACGTGCCCACAGCCGAAGGATACGATGTGCGTGCGTTCGGGGCGAAGGGTGACGGAACTACAGGGGATGGGGCAGCCATCGAGAAGGCCATCAGCGCGACGGCATCCACCGGAGGCGGCACGGTGCGGTTTTCAGCGGGGACGTACCTCTCCGGCTCGGTTCACCTGCGGAGCAATATCACGCTGTTTTTCGACCAGGGGGCGACGCTGGTCGCCGCCTCGCCGGGACAGGACGGCCAGTACGACCCGCCGGAGGCGAACCCCACCGCAGGCAAGTATCAGGACTTCGGCCATGCCCATTGGCACAATAGCCTGATCTGGGGGGAGGGGCTGGAGAACATTTCGATCCTCGGGCCAGGCCGGCTGTGGGGCCGGGGTCTGGTGCGGGATGACAACGGGCCGGATGGGCGCGGCAACAAGGCGATCAGCCTGAAGCTCTGCCGCAACGTCACGATCCGCGATGTGACCATCCAGCATGGCGGGTGGTTCGGCATCCTGGCGACCGGCGTGGATAACCTGACGATTGACAACCTGCGGATAGATACCAACCGCGACGGCATGGACATTGACTGCTGCCGGAACGTCCACGTCTCGAATTGCAGCGTCAACTCGCCGAACGATGATGGTATCTGCCTGAAAAGCTCCTACGGGTTGGGGCAGGCACGGGCGACGGAGAACGTCACGATCACGAACTGCGGGGTGAGCGGCTTCGACGAGGGGACTCTGCTGGACGGCACGCTGGGGCGCACGAGGGGTGGAGGGATGGGGCGGATCAAGTTCGGGACCGAGTCGAACGGCGGTTTCAAGAACATCACGATCTCGAACTGCACTTTCACCTTCTGCAATGGGCTGGCATTGGAGACGGTGGATGGCGGGCTGCTGGAAGACGTTTCGATCTCGAACATCACGATGCGCGACATCGTCACTGCGCCTATCTTCCTGCGGCTCGGGAGCCGCCTGCGCGGTCCGGTCGGCACGGTCGTCGGGGCGCTGCGGCGCGTGAACATCAGCAATGTGATCGTTTATAATGCTGACCCGCGCGATGCGGTGATTTTGAGCGGTATCCCCGGCCATCCTATCGAAGACGTCACACTGAGTAACATCCATATCTGGGTGCGGGGCGGCGGCACGAAGGCGCAGGCGGCAATCAGGCCGCCGGAGCGGGAGGCCGCTTACCCCGAACCGTCCATGTTCGGCCCGACTCCCTCTTACGGCTTCTATCTGAGGCATGTCAAGGGGATCATTCTGGAGAATATTGGGCTGCACACGCTGGCCGACGACCAGCGGCCCGCGCTCGTGCTGGACGATGTCGCGGGGGCTGATCTGGACCGGGTGAAGTCGGTACACGCGCCTGGCGTGCCGACGCTCGCCCTAACAGACGTCACGGGCCTGCGTGTCCGTGAGAGCGACAATGTGCCGGACGAGCAGAAGGGCCGGGTGGAGCAGGGAACGCTCTGATGTCGGCAGCAGGAATAGGAGAAACGCCCGGCCAGGTCCGAGGCCGGGCGGTTGTCTGCATTAGCGGCGGTCGGCGGGGTCGCCGTAGGGGTCCTTGGACGACGAGAGAACTTGCCCGCCCTGCTGGTCGGCAGGGTCTCCATAAGGGTCCTGAGACGACGAAAGAGGCTGGTCGGAGTTGAGGTCCTGGCCGGTGTTCTGGGCGTGCTGACCGAAGAGACCTTCGATGGTACCCATCAGGCCGCCAGAGTCGTAATTATTGCCGGGCTGGTCCGAGTGGTTGGAAATCGCGCCTTTGATTTGGTCTAAAAGGGAGCCGAGCATGGTTGTTTCTCCTTTGTCGCGTTCATGTTGGGAATAGAATACCCGACCCGGCGGAAACTGACACACTTTCCCTGACAAGCCATACATATTAGGATGGAAGCATGAACGGCTGGCATGTGGGGTTGATCGGTGGGGGCATCGTCGTCTGGTTGTGGATACGTCGCGCGACGCATCTTCGGCAGAGGTCGCCCCGGCGTCTGGTCCCGCGCTATGGGCCGGTGGCACTGGAAGTCCAGCGGCGGAAGAACGCGGCGACGCAGGCGAGAGGGGCAGGCATCATCAGGTATACTAACTCGCGGAGGACTCTAGGAATGCTGGTAGTGACAGGCGGGGCCGGGTTCATCGGCAGCGCGCTGGTGGCGGCTCTGAACGCGCGTGGGCGCGGCGACATCCTTGTGGTGGATGACTTCGGAGATGGGCCAAAGTGGAAAAACCTGCGCGGCAAGCGGTTTCTGGATGTCGTCGCGCCGGATACGTTCGCGCGTGACCTGGCAGCGGGGGCTTATCAGGGAAAGATCGAGGGTATTCTGCACATCGGCGCAGTCACGGACACCTCGTACCCAGACATGGACGAGTTCTATGTCCGCAATGTCCGTTACACCCGGACGCTGGCGCAGTGGGCTTTGGCGAATCAGGCGCGCTTCGTTTACGCTTCCAGTGCCAGCGTCTACGGCGACGGCGCGTTGGGCTTTTCGGACACGGACGAGGTGACGCCCACGCTGCTGCCGCTGAACCCCTATGCGTTCTCGAAGTGGCTCTCGGATACCGAAGCGATCCGGGACGGCTGGACGGAGAAAGCCGTCAGCCTACGCTTCTTCAATGTGTTTGGGCCGAATGAGTATCACAAGGGCCGGATGGCGTCAGTGGTCTGGCACTCCGCGAACCAGATTCGCGAGACCGGTCAGATCAACTTGTTCCAGTCGCACAAAGAGGGCTACGCGGACGGCGAGCAGGAGCGCGATTTCGTGTACGTCAAGGACGTCTGCGCGGTTGTCCTGTGGTTCCTGGACCACCTGGAGGCGAACGGCATCTACAACGTCGGTACGGGGCAGGCGCGGACGTTTAACGATCTAGCAGCGGCGATCTTCCGGGCACTGGACAAGACGCCTCAGATCGCTTACATCCCGACGCCGGAGAACATCCGGGCAGCATACCAGTATCACACCGAAGCCGACCTGACCCGGCTGCACGGCGTCGGCTGCGACGTACCGTTCCTCTCTTTAGAGGAGGCGGTGCGCGACTATGTGGGGAACTATTTGCAGAATGAAACTGACCCGTACTTATAGCCTCCTAGCCCTGCTGGCTCTCTGCAGCCTTCCCGCTGTGGCTGCATCAGACGACCTACCGAATTTCCATGCCGTCGTGCCGGGCATCTGGCGCGGGGCCGCACCGAGCGAAGCGGGATTGCGGCGGCTAAAGGCGATGGGGGTGAAGACCGTTATTGACCTGCGGATCGCGCCCAAGACCGTCCGGAAGGAAGGCGTCTACGCCCGCTCCCTTGGCTTTCACTGGATCAACCTGCCGATGGGGTCGGACCCGCCAACGCCTCGGCAGGTCACGACGCTGCTGGCGACATTGGGCCGCGCGCCCGGCGAGCCGGTCTTCGTACACTGCCAGCACGGGGCGGATCGGACCGGATGTATGCTCGGCATCTACCGGGTGACGCGGCAGGGGTGGGCCTTCCCGCGCGCCTATGCCGAGATGCGTCAGAACGGCTTCGACCCGCGCTGGGACCGTCTGCGCGAGGCCGTTCGGGTGCGGGCACAGGCGGGAGCATCCGCCCGTCCGGCACCCGCCCGTTAGGGGCGACCATCTGGCCTGCACTTGCAGGATGATCTTGCCGTACCCTCCTGCCAATCGGATCCCGGGCGACATCCACATCTCGCACGGCGTCTTCCGATCGCTTCGCCTTGCAGTCTATGACCGTGTCTATGACCCTGTCCATGCCGGGCGCAAGTTCCCCCGTCTCAGCGTGGTGTCAGCTGGTAAGCGTGACTCTGGTAGGTCCCTTTTTTCGGCTCGTCATAGGAAACTACCCCGTCGCCGACGATCTGGCCCTGGTCGTTGATGCCTGCCGCACTGTCCAGACCTACCCACTGCGTCCCTTTCGGAATGAGTACGCTCAGATCTTTGATCTGGCCGTGTTCCCACAAGACTGGATGGCTGCTGATGTCACTACCCTTAAGGTCTGAGTACCCGACGATCTGGCCGGCCGAGTTGATCGCGCAGGGGCTGCTGCGATGACCGCCCGGTAGTGTGCCCAGATCCTGCATCTTCCCTTTGTCCCAAAGAAATGCGTGGTCCCGCCACATGTGTGTGACTGGATCGTCCGTAAGCATAGCGTCCCCGACCACCTGCCCTGAGTTGTTCAGCCCGGCCGGCGCGCTATCCCGCCCACCTAAAGTTCCGAGGTCAGTCAGCTTTTTGTCTCCTCGATGCCACACGAACGCACGCTGCACCCCAATCGTGTCCGTGGCATTGTGCTTCTCGCCTGTATCCCAGGTGCCGACGGTCATACCGTTGTCGTTAATAAACAGGGGATTGATCTTCGGGCCGCCGATAACGCCGAGGTCACGCCGAGCGCCGGGATGGAAGCCTGCCGGGTAGAACCAGAGGTGGAACTGCTTCTTTGGCCGCTGCGGCGGTGAAGCCATATAAATCGCGCCGGATTTGGTGATGTGAAGCGCGCTGACCCCGTGAAAACGCGGGTCGGCATCCAAGTTGGTCAGCCTGTGACCGTCCCAAACACAGGTGCGTGTGACATTCGTGTCGGAATGTCCCGTTCCGGCCACCGTCGCCGTGCCGATTACTTCCCCGCCGTCGGTGATTCTGCCTGCCTGACTATACCAGCCGCCGAGCGTCGGCATCTCGATCTGCTTGCCCTTGTCCCAAAGGCAGCCGTGGAAGTAGGGGAATCCGTTGCTGTTCGGAAACACGCCGGCGGGGAAGTGGCCGACCACCTGACTGTGATTATCGATGGCGCTGGGCACCCCGGCGCCAAGGTCAGTGATGATGTAGGCGGGATGCGCCGAGCCGGGCAACGGCTGTATCTGCGTCCGGTGGCAGCCGGTGAGGCTGAGGGCGGCTAGGAACGGCGGGAACAGAGCGAAGGGTTTGCATCTCATGGCGGCATTGCTTCCTTTGCTTTATTGTACCCCCGATTGACTTACGACCCCCGGCGGTGCTATAATTCGGCGTTCGGCTGCCGAATATGTGGCCGTATTAAAGGACTCATCTGTTATGGCAAACACCGTAGTCGTCGGGGCGATGTGGGGAGACGAGAGCAAGGGGAAACTGATTGATTTCCTGGCCCATGACAAAGACGTGGTCGTCCGCTGGGGCGGCGGCTCCAATGCCGGGCATACCGTGGTCGTTCCGAACGCATCGGGCGGCGAGGACGAGTATAAGCTGCACCTGGTTCCCGCCGGCATCCTGCACCCGAACACACTCTGCGTGGTCGCGGACGGCGTGGTGCTGGACCCGGCCTCGTTCGTGGGTGAGCTGACGCATCTGAAGGGGCGCGGCGTGGCCTGTGAGAATCTGAAGATCAGCGGCAACGCCCATGTTGTGCTGCCATACCACACCCTGCTGGACGAGCTGGAAGAAAAGCGCAAGGGGAACCGGGCGCTGGGGACGACGGGGCGCGGCATCGGGCCGGCCTACCAGGACAAGGCGGCGCGGGTCGGGATTCGGATGCGCGAGTTTGTGGACCCGGCCCTGTTCGCCGAGCGTTTGGCTGAAGCTTTGGAGTTCAAGAATGAGCTGCTGACCAAGGTTTACGGGGTCGCGCCGCTGTCCGCCGCGCAGATTTTGGAAGACCTGCTGCCCCACGCTGAGGCGCTGCGGCCCTATGTGGACGACACGGCGTTGCGCGTGGCCTATGCGGCCCGGTCCGGCAAGAAGGTCCTGTTTGAAGGCGCGCAGGCGACTTTGCTGGACATTGACCTAGGGACATACCCCTATGTGACATCGTCGCACCCCTCGGCGGGCGGGGCCTGCATCGGGACGGGGCTGGGGCCGACGCAGATTGACCAGATCATCGCGGTCTCCAAGTCCTACACGACGCGCGTCGGGGCAGGGGCCTTCCCAACGGAACTGAGCAATGCCACCGGCGACCTCATCCGTGACCGGGGGGCTGAATACGGCACGACGACTGGCCGCCCGCGCCGGTGCGGCTGGCTGGACGGGGTGGCCTTGCGCTACTCGGCCCTGGTAAACGGCCTGACCGACCTGTACCTCGGGCATTTGGACGTGCTGACGGGCTTCGATGAGATCAAGATGGCGGTCGCCTACAAGCTGGATGGGCGGGAGATCGTGGACTTCCCGAGCGATCAGGGCCGCCTCTGCCGCTGCGAGCCTATCTACCGGACCTTCGCGGGCTGGTCCGAGGACGTGAGCGAGATACGGGAATTCGGAAAGCTGCCGGATGCGGCGCGTCGGTTCGTCGAGGCTGTCGAGAAGCACGTCGAGGTGCCGATCACGACGATCTCGGTGGGGCGTCGGCGCGACCAGACACTGTTCCGGGAGGCGTAAACTGATGACGGTTTTGGCCGAGAAGACGCTGCGGACGCCGACGTTTCTGGACGACCTGACGCCCGACTCCGGACTCGTCCAGCGTCGGTGGACGCCGGAGGAATTCCGGCGTATGGCGTTTCCCGCCGTCTTCGGCCTGGATGAGATCCTTGACCTCGCTGACGGTGAGGTCGTTCAGTATGGTGCGCCGCGCCTGTTTAGCCGCGACGAGTATTACAGTCTAGCAGAACATGGCATCCTTGCGCCGGACGAGCGCACAGAGTTAGTCTACGGAAGGATAATCAAGCGCATGAGTCCGATGGGCAGACCGCACAGCGCCGGAGTGGGTAAAACTGCTCTCGCTCTGACTGCCGCATTTGGCAATGGCCATGCGGTCGAGGATCAGGTATCCATACAGCTAGGAAGTGGTCTGGAGCCATTCCCCGACGTAATGGTGTTACCAGGAACCATTGACGATTACCCCGATGTGCCTCTTGCCTCGGACGTCCTACTGCTGGTGGAAGTCTCCGATTCTACTCTCCGCTACGACCGTGGCACGAAGGCGGCCATGTACGCGGCGGAAGGCATCCCCGAATACTGGCTGGTCAACCTGCGGGCGCGGACGCTGGAAGTGCGCCGTCAGCCCGAAAGCGGCGAATACCTGAGCCTGGACGTATATGCGGAGGGGGAGGCCGTCGCCCCGCTTGCCGCCCCCGATGCGCCGGTGCGCGTGGCCGACCTGCTGCCGCTTGCTCGGCGACGGGGAGAATGATGAGCCTCCACGACTTGCTGGAACAGGTCAACTCCAAGGAAACCTTTTTGCGCTTCGCTTATGCATTGGTGGCGGACTTCCATGATGAGCAAGAGAAAGAAGCTGCCTGCCCCACACCCTACCTTGGCGTCGTGCAGGGGGCGAATGGCTGGTATAACCACTCCATTGATGCCTTTCTGGATCAGATGTGTGCTTGGGCAGTGGCAACTTCTGCCATGACGGACGAACCGATGGTGCTGGAACAGCCTTCCTGGCGCGCTTTCGCGGAAATGCTCTATATGGGCAAACATTACGAATAGGACAAAACATGCGTAAGAAGATCATCGCGGGCAATTGGAAAATGAACAAGACGGTGGGCGAGGCGCTGGCCCTGGTCGAAGAGCTGAAACCGCTCGTCGCGGGGCAGGCGGGGGCGGATGTCGTCATCTGCCCGCCCTACACGGCCCTCTATGCGGTCCACACAGCACTGCAAGGGGCAGGCATCGGCCTGGGGGCGCAGGATGCGTTCTGGAAAGCGAGCGGGGCGTACACGTCTCAGGTCTCGCTGCCGATGCTGCAAGATGTGGGCGTCGCTTATGTCATCCTCGGCCATTCGGAGACGCGCGGACGGTTCGGGGTGGCCGAACCGGACATGACGCCGGACCTGCTGAGGACATTGGGCGAGACCGATGCGGCCGTCAATGCCAAGACGAAAGCCGTTCTGGCGTCAGGGCTGACGCCCATCGTTTGCATCGGCGAGACGCTGGCCGAGCGGCAGGCGGGGGACACGGATGTCGTCGTCCGGGCGCAGGTCGTGGGGGCGCTTGCGGGGATCGCGGGCGAACAGGTCGGCACCCATGTCGTTCTGGCTTATGAGCCGGTCTGGGCCATCGGCACCGGCGAGACATGCGCCCCGGACGAGGCGGACCGTGTCTGCGGGGTGGTCCGGGCGGCCGTCCGCGATAACTTCGGGGATGAGGCGGCCGAGTCCGTGCGAATCCAGTATGGCGGTTCGATGAAGCCGGACAACGCCCGCGACCTTCTGGCACGGCCCAACATTGACGGCGGCCTGATCGGCGGGGCGAGCTTGAAGGCAGCAGACTTCGCGGCCATCGTCGCGGCAGCAGGCTGAGAGCTTGTACCGATGCCGAGGGTGTTTGTTTTGGGCGTACAGCGGGGACAAGAGGAATAGAATTATTCCCTTCCGTGAGGTGACTTGCAATGGATACCGCACAAATAACCAAACAAATGACACGCAAAGCGACGCTGGCCCTGCTGGCTGTCGGAGCCGGACTGCTCCTACCGACAGTGGTCCGGGCTGACCCCCTGACCTTCACCAGCGCACCGGCCAGCAATGCCGTCGCGCAGATGAGCCGCCGGTACGGCGTCAGCATCGTCTTCCGAGGCGCGGTCAACAGCAGCAAGCCGGTGACCTTTACCGTAGACAACCCCGATACGCCCGACGGCCGCGTCCAGGCGATGAACGATCTGGGAAATGCGCTGGACATGGACTTTCAGAAAGTCTTTGTCGTCAGCAAAATTGACCCCGGCACGAGTGTACCGGAGGTTAAGGTAGACAATGACGGCCCCATCGTCTTCCCGACCACAAAAGTCGGGGCGCGGGAGGCAATCAAGACCATCGCCGGCGTAGATGGCGCGCTGGCCCAAATCAGTCGTTTGATCGAGGGTGATGTGGTGTTTCCCAGCCGCCGGATGACGGCATCCTCGGCAGCGGCGGCGGTCGCGAAGCAGACCGGGACGGTCTGGCGGGCCTACTACGGCTTCTACAAGCGTGGTGCGGAGCCTGCCCGGCTGAAGGGGGACGTGGTGGACCGAGACATCAATGGCAACGAAATCACGGCACTGCCTTTGGTATCTTTCCGCAACCAGATCTCGACGCCCGCGCCGATCAGCGGGGCACGGGTGAATGGAACGACTCCTCCGCTGAATGGGCCGAGCGTGATCTCCATTGGCGAGTTTAATCCGGGCTTCGGCCCTGACTTTGGGTTCTCGCCCTTCGGCTATCCGGGTTTCAGCCCCTATGGATATGGAGATCCCTACGGCTACAATGGCTTTGGCTATGCCGCCCCGAATGGCGGCGTGGCCTACCCCGGTGTGGCCTATACTCCCGGTCAGGGCGCTGCGCCGGTCATGCCCGGCGTGAACGCGCCGGGCCTGTTCCCGCCGAACTCGACCGTGACAACCGTTCCGAACGGCGGCGTCCTGCCCGATTTTCCGATCATGGGCGGCGGGGCTGCGGGTATCGGCGGGTACTGAAACCTCAAGTTATGACACGACTCCTCGCCGCCAAGTTGATACGAGACATCCCGGACTTCCCAAAGTCCGGGATTTTGTTCAAAGACATCACGCCTGTTCTGGGAGATGCCGCCGCCTTCCAGGAAGTCGTGGACTGTTTCGTCGCCCAGGCCCAGAGCTGGAGTCCCGATGTGGTCGTCGGCATCGAGTCGCGCGGCTTCCTCTTCGGCGCCCCTGTGGCGCTGGCCCTAGGTATCGGGTTCGTGCCGGTGCGAAAGATCGGCAAGCTGCCTGCTGAGACAATCCAGGAGGAGTACGCGCTGGAATATGGGACGGCCATTGTGGAGGTGCATCGTGACGCGCTCCGGCCCGGCCAACGGGTGATGATCGTGGACGATCTGCTGGCGACCGGCGGCACAGCGGCGGCGGCGGCGAAGCTGGTGGAGAAACTGGGTGGGGAAGTGGCTGGGTTCAGTTTCTTGATCGAGCTGGCATTCCTATCGGGGCGAAATGCCCTCAGCGGCTACGATGTCCATTCGCTGCTGACATACTGACGGCTGCGAGGCTTTGGCCGGGTTCCAGGCGGGCGTGTAGGCCCACGAGGGCCAGAACGGCCAAGACGGCGAGGGTGTAGCGTGCCGTGGGATTGGGAAATTCGCCTGCCAGGGTCGGCAGCAGCCGTGACAGCCCGCCGCCCGCAAGGGCGAACAGCGGCGGCAGGAGCGGCAGGAGCATTCCGGTCGGTGTGGTGTCGGTGAGGAACAAAGCTGTCACGAGCGAGAGGCCTGCCCACAAGACGACGGGGAGCCAGCGTGCCCGGCGCTGGACCTCGCTCATCTCGGCGGAGAACGGCTGCAGCAGCCACACCAGCAGGGCAGTGGCGGGTGTCCACAGCCAGAGCAGCGGCCCGACATGAACGCCGAAGGCAGGCAAGCGGGGCGGGCCGTGGCCCGAGGCGATACTGGCCGACCAGAAGGCGAGGACCGGGACCAGAAAGACCGCCGCTCCGTAGATCGCCCGCCTTCGCTGCTGCGCTAAAGCCAGACCCATCAGCAGCAGGCCGAGCAATAGGCCATCGGGGCGAACCAGGGTGGCGGCGGCGGCCAATGCGAGGGCGGCGAGCGAGGACCCGGCGACGAAGGCAAAGAGAGCGGCGACCGTGAGCAGCGCGAACGTCGCGCTTAGCGGCGAGTAGGCGGAGGTGGAGAGGAACGAGATGCTGGTCGCAGCCAGAAGGCCTGCGCTCACACCTGCCGCCCGGTCACGCGCGCGCCACCCGAGGAGGTAGAGGGCGGCGACTATTCCCGCCGCCGCGAATGACCCGCCGACGAGCGTATGGAGGCGGGCAGAGAGCGCAAGCGAGAGGGTGGCCAGAACGATTGCCCAGACGGCATCGAGCGGGGCAAAGCGCGGGCGGTTCGCACGCGGCGCAGTCGGTCGCGTAGGTGGGCGGCGCGGCAATGGGCGCGGGGCATCGGAGTCGGGCGGCGGAACAGTCTGGGACATGGCGAACTATAGCACACGGTTTCGGTGGTGTCAAGGTGTGTTTTGAAGGTATAATCAGCCTATGAAGGGCATTATCCTCGCCGGCGGCTCCGGGACTCGGCTGCATCCCCTAACGCTTGCCGTCAGCAAGCAGCTCATGCCGGTCTACGACAAGCCGATGATCTACTACCCGCTCAGTGTCTTGATGCTGGCCGGTATCCGTGAGATCTTGATCATCTCGACCCCCCATGACCTTCCCCATTTCCGGACGCTGCTGGGTGACGGCGCAAGCCTCGGCTGCTCATTCGAGTACGCCGTTCAATCCGTCCCGAATGGGCTGGCGCAGGCGTTCGTCATCGGCGCTGAGTTTATCAGGCAGGACAAGGTCGCCCTGGTTTTGGGGGACAACATCTTTTACGGCTCCGGTATGGCGGAGATGCTTCAGCAAAACACCGACCCGGACGGCGGGGTCGTCTTTGCCTATCATGTGCAGGACCCGCATCGGTACGGCATCGTGGAGTTCGACCGTGACCACCACGCCCTTTCCATCGAGGAAAAGCCCGCGCATCCCAAATCGTCCTACGCCGTCCCCGGCCTATATTTCTACGACAACGCCGTCGTCGAGATCGCCCGGACCTTGACGCCGAGCGCGCGGGGCGAGTACGAGATCACGGATGTCAACCGAACATATCTCCAAAATGGTCGCCTGAAGGTCTGCATCCTGGACCGGGGCACTGCCTGGCTGGACTCGGGGACATTCGCCTCGCTGATGCAGGCGGGAACCTTCGTACAGGCCATCGAGGAGCGGCAGGGTCTGAAGATCGGGTGTATCGAAGAGGTCGCCTACCGCATGGGCTTCATTGACGCGAACGCACTACGGGCGCTGGCCGCGCCGCTGATGAAGAGCGGCTACGGTGAGTACCTAGTGAACCTGCTGCGCGAGGAATTCGCAGACTAGACAACACATAAGGAGAATTAGAAAATGGCGGAACAGATTAAGACGGCCTCGGGGCTGCAATATGTGGATGAAGTGGTCGGGGACGGGGCAAGCCCGACGCCGGGGCAGAAGGTGACTGTCCATTACACGGGGACGTTCCCAGACGGGCGCAAGTTCGACTCGTCGCGCGACCGTAATGACCCGTTCGTCTTTACCATCGGCAAGGGGCAGGTCATCAAAGGCTGGGACGAAGGCGTCTTGACCATGAAGATCGGCGGGCGGCGCATCCTGACCGTGCCCTCCGAGCTTGGTTATGGCGCGCGGGGTGCGGGCGGTGCTATCCCGCCGAATGCGACGCTCGTCTTCGATGTCGAGCTGCTGGGCGTGGGGTAAGCAAAACCGATGCCGACTAAGCTCACGCCCGCAGACTTCGGGCCGGAGTTCCAGGACAAGTTGACGACGCAGGGGTACGGCGGCGGGGCGCGCATCGAGGGCGTCCGGCTGCTGGACCTGCGTCTGCTGACTGACGATGGCGGCTCGTTCGCCGAACTGGTGCGCCTGGATGACTCGGGGAACTTGGAAGCCATTCCCGACTTCAAGGTGCGGCAGTCGTCGTACTCGCTGGTCCTGCCGGGGGCGATCAAAGCGTTCCACCTGCATTATAACCAGGAAGATGTCTGGTTCGTGCCACCGACCGATCGGCTGCTGATCGGGCTGGTGGACGCCCGCAAAGACTCGCCGACATACAACAAGACCATGCGGTTTGTGATGGGCGGCGGCAAAGCGCAGCTTCTCTATATCCCGCGCGGGGTGGGGCACGGCGGCGCGAACATCTGGCAGCAGCCGGCGACGATCCTCTATTATGTCAGCCAGCAGTTCGACCTGAATGACCCCGATGAGCGCCGCCTTCCCTGGGACATCGTCGGGGCCGACTTCTGGCAGATGATACCGGGGTAAGTGGCAACTCGAATCCCCTTCGGTAAGCACACGCCATGCAAACAAGGTATAGGACAGGCGCTGACTGGGAACGCTTCATTGGCCCGATGGGCTTCATCCGTCTAATCCTGCTAGTGGACTGGGACCCGATTGGAATCCTTGGCCACCCGGGAGCGATGGATGAATATGACAGGTACGCGGTAGGCGTTTATGACCTGCTTTCCTCGGATGCTTCTCAGCAGGATGTGGTCGAATACCTACGCCGAATAGAGGTGGAACAAATGGAGGTCAGGGGCAATTTGGACATGCCTCTTACGGGGGTGGCGGCCAAACTCAGGCAAGCATTTGATACGGCTCGTGAGGACGAGTAGAAATAAGGCCGATAGACCCGCCCATGATGCAAGAACCCTTCCCGACCGTCTTCTGGACCTCCTTGAACTCCGACGCCACTTTCTTCCCCGGCGAACAGCTTCCGCCGGAGAGCGAGGGGCGGCTGTGGGCCGTGCTGACCTTTGTATATTACGGGGACAAGGTGGCCCTAGCGGACATTGAGGGGCGTGGGCTGTGCATCCCGTCGGGAAAGATCGAGCCGGGGGAGACCTTGGACGCGGCGGCGGAGCGAGAGGCATGGGAGGAGACGGGGGCGCGTCTCAACCCGGAGCGGAGGCGCTTGATCGGCTGCTACCGGCTGACGCCGCCGAGTGGGGTGGGGCAGGTGCGGTACTGCCCCGTGTTCGTCGCCGAGGCATGGGGGTTCGAGCCGATCCCGCCCGGCTCCGAATCGCGCGGGCTGGTGCTGGCCGCCTGGGAGGACGTGGCCGATCTGTATTTCACCTGGGATGCGCTGATGGCGGCGGTCTTCGAGTATGCGGAGGAGCGCCGGAACGCCCTGTTCCCGGCGGGTGTGCCGATGGCGTCGGTGATGGGGTAGGAGGCGCTCCCGCTTCTGACCTACCGCAGCGAGGTCAGCACTTTTTCCAGTTCACCGTTTCCGATGTTTCCGATGATGACTACTTTCATCCCCGCCTGGCGGCCGAACAAGACGCCATGGCGGGGATGCTGCGTTCGGGAGGGGCCGGTGCCGGGGCCATCCGGCGTCTCGAAGACCGACAAAGTGTTGGCGGCATTGTGATAGCGCAACTCGATGACGCGGCGCCCACGGGCTTCGGAGATCGAGCCGGCTTGGTAGTTAAATCCTTCCGGCAGATAAGTCGGGGCTGGGACCGGAGCGCCGTTCTGCGCCCGGACCTGATCCAATGTCAGGGAGGGGACCGTAAAGTCGCTGGTCACGATCCTGCTGCCGGTCGCCGGAAGGCGGAAGGTGGCCCCGTTAAAGCGAACATTGTAGGTGAGTTGCGTATAGTAGGAAGACCGGCGGAGTTGTCCGTCAGCTTCATACACCTCGTTACGCAACTGTGCGCCGTTAGTCGGGTCAATCCAGAAGCGCTGCCAGGGGACGGGTGTGCTGCTGCGGGCGGCGACTTGGATGATGCCACAGGCATGACCAGCGATGACATCCTGCCCGACGCTTTGCACGATGAGCCGGCCGTCGCGGACATGTGCGATGACTTCAGGGACACGCACACGCAGGTTCTGAAGGCGAGAGGGACTGAGATTCAATGTGTCTCTGGCGGGGATAAGGTGGCAGTAAAAGCTGCCGTTGTCAATGATCTGTTCTCCGGCGAGACCTGCTGGGCGTATGTAGTCGATCCGCAAGGAGCGGGCACCATCCCGCTGGACCTGCTCCTCAGAGGAGAAGTCTAGTCCATTGCGCGAAACCGTGCTGACCTGATCGCCGACGAGCGCGAGCGAATTCTCGGCTTGAAGCATCCGTTTGAAAAGGTCCTGCGCGGGCTGATCCGATTGGATCGGGGCGCTCACCCCGGTCCGGCCTGAAAAGTGGGAGGGGAGGCTGAGTGGACGTAGGTGTTGGAGCGGGTGCAGCCGAGGAGGCTGCCCCGCCTGGAGGGGCAGCGAGAGCAGCAGAAGGAGCGCGCTGGCAGGGGCGACTGGAAAACGCATGGTTTAGAACACTTCCGAGTTTAGAATACTTCCGCGCTGGTATTCGGCGCGGGGGGCTGCTGACCCAAGGAGCTGTTATCCAGATGATCCGCCAGGTTCTGGGCGGCAAGGTCCGCCAGCGGGTCCCCGGCGGCATCGCGGCGGTGCTGGGCGACGCAGTCGGCCACGAAGGCGTGGTCGGCGGTGTGGGCCGCCGCGGCAGTCGTCGCATCACCGATCGGGGGGTGCGTGGGCAGCAGCAGGACACCGCCGACGGCGGCCAAGGCCACGCCGAGGGCGAACGCGGGTCGCAGGAGGGGCATAGGCCGTGGGAAGAGCCGTCTGAGGCGGTCACGCCAGGTCAAACGCGGTGCTGGCCGCCGCGTTAGGGCCAGGCGCTGAGCGAGGGCGGCATCGAAATTCGCCGACGGCTGCCGGGTCGGCAGCGCCTGAAGCGTCCGGCGCAGCGCGGCCAGATCGCGGTGGAGCTTTTCGCAAACGGCGCAGTCCAAAAGGTGCGTCTGCACCTGCCAGGCGTCGGAGGCGCTTAACCTCTCATCTACGAATTCCGACATCAAAGATTTGGCGTTCTTGCAGTTCATAGTCTTCATCTTAATTTAAGCATCACGCATTTAGTAGGCGTCACGCATTTAGATACCCTGCCAAGCGCTGCCGCAATTGCAAGCGGGCATTGAACAGGCGCGACTTCACGGTTCCAAGGGGGCAGCCGACGACCTCGGCGATCTCCTCGTAAGGCAGACCCTCGATATCATGCAGCAGCAGTGCTGCACGCAGCTTTTCGGGCAGCTGTGCCAGAGCGCGCTGGATCTGCTCGGCCATTTCCTCGTTCTCCAGCAAGCGCTGCGGCTCGTAGGTGCAATCCGGGACCTCATGCGTCGTGTCCCCGTCACCATCCCCGATAGAGTCGTCGAGGGAATACGCCGCCGTGCGGTTCTTGGCTCGCCGGAACCGATCAATGCAAAGGTTGCTGGCGATGCGGAAGAGCCAGGTATTGAGGCTGGACTGGCTGCGGAACGATTCGATAGACGTGTACATGCGGATGAAGACTTCCTGGGTCAAGTCCTCTGCGTCATCGCTGCTGCCGGTCATCCGGTAGATATAATTGTAAACTTTGGTCTTATAGCGCGTCACGACCTCGTTGAACGCCGCTTCATCGTTAGTGCGGCATCGCTCCACAAGAGACATGTCGGTCAAAGGCCCGCGAATCGCCTGGGCATATCCCATCAAAATTGCTTCCCATTCAGCCGATTGGTGGTATGATAACCATGCAGACGCGCTATGTCCCAAAAAGTTCACTATGCGCCGGCAAAGTCCCGTCTGGGTTTGGCATAGGGAAACACCGGTGGGAAACATCTTTAGAAGAGCAAAAGAAATTCGCGCTGATTAAGGGCAATTATACCGTATAATACTTCGTGTGGGTGATTTTGCGCCCGACTGCTTTTCCGGAATCGCTTTTTCTCTGTTCGCTTTTTCGATCTCCGCATTTTCAACGCTACGTTTGCTCACAGCGCACTTTTAAGGAGGCATCACATGACCAAGAACATTGGATGGCGGATCGCCCTGACGACGACAGCGGTCGCCGCGTTCGCTTCGATGGCAGGGACCCTTTCGGCGGCCTCCGGGCCGGAGCGCTCGCTTGCGGGCATCCCGATCTTCGCGCCAGGGTCGCAAGTCACACGCAAGTTCGGCAACCCTAGCCGTATTCTCGTCGGCGGCGTGTCTGCGGCCACGGCGGGTGGGGGAGCCTCGGCAAGCGGTGGCGGCGGCGGCTATCCCGGTGGCGGCGGCGGCGGCTACCCAGGTGGCGGCGGTGGTGGTTATCCTGGCGGGGGCGGCGCTCGCTCAACCTCTGGCGGCCCTTCGGCAGAGAACAGTTCTTCCGGGGGCGGTGGTGCCCTACCAGGATTCGGCGGCTACCCCGGTGGTGGCGGCGGCGGCTACCCGGGCGGTGGG
>JANLUQ010000367.1:0-9849 GCA_031363565.1 Armatimonadota bacterium
GGTGGGAGGGGAGGCCCGCCGCATGTGGTTTCGGTCTGGGCTGGTTTCGTTCAGATGCTTGTGTTCGCAGGGCTGGCGGGCGTGCTGCTGGTTTTTGGTCGGCGTGGTGCGCGCCACGGGCTGAAGCCCGAGGCTCCGAAGTGCCCAGCGTCCAAGGGACGCAAGAAGTAGGGGGGACCGGACTGGTTGGCCTACCTCTGCGTTTTCCGTCCCCTGGACGGTGAGCTTTTCGGAGCCTCGGGTTTCAACCCGTGGCGACTTTCCTCATCGCATCCATGACCATGAAGCGCATCGCCATTATCGGCCCCGGCGGGGCGGGCAAGTCCACATTAGCCCGGCAGATCGGCGCAAAGCTGGGCCTGCCCGTCATCCATTTGGACGCCCATTACTGGCATGAAGGCTGGGTGGAGACGCCAAAAGAGGAATGGGCGCAGGCGGTGCGGAGACTCACGGAAGGCGAGGCGTGGGTCATGGACGGTAACTACGGCGGCACGATGGATCTCCGCCTAGCTGCCGCCGACACGATCCTCTTTCTCGATTTGCCGCGCGGGACCTGCCTGGTGCGGGTCGTCCTGCGGCAGGTTCGCTACCGGAACCGGACGCGGCCCGACATGGCGGCGGGCTGCCCGGAGCGGCTGCCTTGGTTCTTCCTCAAATACATCTGGAATTACGGGCGCGACCGGCGGCCCGGCATCCTGGACAGGATGCGTCTGCACGCTGAGGGACGCCGCCTGGTCCACTTGCAGACGCCGGGGCAGGTGCGGCGCTTCCTGGAGACGCTGACGCAGTGAGAGAAGTCACCCTCACCACCGACCGCCTGATCCTGCGCGAGTTCAGGGAAGACGACTGGCGGGCAACGCTGGCCTACCAATCCGACCCGCTGTACCTGCGCTACTATGAGTGGACGCAACGCACTGAGGACGAAGTACGCACGTTCATCGGCATGTTCCTGGCCCAGCAGACGGAGCGGCCCCGCCGGAAGTTCCAGTTCGCACTCACCTTGAAAGTGGACGGGCGGCTTGTCGGCAGCGGCGGCGTCCGCGCAAGCGACCCCGAGGGACGGGAAGCGAACATCGGCTATGAGCTGGACCCGCGCTTTTGGGGGCGCGGCCTGGCGACCGAGGCGGCGCGCGAGCTTCTGCGCTTCGGCTTCGACGGACTGGGGATGCACCGCCTCTTTGGGGACTGCGTGGCCGATAACACGGCTTCGGCGCGGGTTATGGAGGCGGTCGGGATGCATCGCGAGGCGCACCTGCGGGAGAAGATGTGGTTCAAAGGTCGGTGGTGGGACTCGCTGATCTACGCCGTCTTGGAAGACGAATGGCGGGCGGCACGAACATAGAAGGGCACATCGGGCCATGCTATGAGTGGCATGGTCGGATGCGTGGCAAGCCCGCCTTGCCTTGACAGTGCCGCCCCGCCGGGGCTATAGTGACACCATGACCCGACGCCTACTTTGCCTCCTCGGCCTGCTCCTATGCTTTGCCTCGGCCACACACGCCGCGCCGCCGCGCCGCATCGTCTCGCTGTCGCCCGGCACGACCGAGATGCTGTTCGCGCTGGGCCTGGGCCGGTCCGTGGTCGGGGACACCATTTACTGCGACTATCCACCCGCCGCGAAGGCGATCACGAAGGTCGGCGACGTGAATACCAGCTATGAGAAGGTGCTGGCCCTGCGGCCCGACTTGATCGTCGCCGACGCCGTCGCGAACAACCGGGCGGTCGCACGGCTGACGCAGCTTCATCAGCCCATTTTGGCCGTCCGCCCAACCTCGCTCCTCGCCGTCGAGACCAGCCTGCGTCAGATCGGGGCGAAGACGGGCACGGCCCAGCAGGCCGAGGGTGTCATCGCGCAGATGGAGCGCAAGGCATATCAGGCGTCGCGCCTCGCGGCTGCCGACAAGCGCCCGCGCCCGCGCGTCTTGATCGTCGTCCAAACTAGCCCGCTGTGGACGGCGGGCGCGGGGACGTTTATGGATGACCTGGTGACGCGCGCGGGCGGCATCAACATCGGGGCCGCCGTGCGTGGCTACGGGACGTTCTCGCGGGAACAGGTGATGGCGCATCCGCCCGATGTAGTGCTGGGGGATGTCACCGTGCAGGCCGCCTTCCGCGCCGACCCACTCCTGGGCCGGCTGCCCGCCGTCCGTGCGGGCCGCTTTTACGCCCTGCCGGGCGACCTGACCTCGCGCCCCGGCCCGCGCCTCGCCGACGGCCTGGTGCTGGTGGCGAAGGCGCTGCACGGGAGATGAAAAAGCGAGAGGCCCCCCTCACCCCCACTAATGGGGGAGCCGGAGACAAACCGTCCGTAAAGCGCGGGTATTTTTCCGGCTCCCCCATTAGTGGGGGTGGGGGGTGGGGGTTCCTCCTCCTGCTCCTTCTCGCCTCCCTCATCCTCGCCGCCGGCATCGGGCAGGTACACTTGTCCCCTCTCGAAGTCCTGGCCGCCCTCCGGCACGGTCCGAGCGGGGCTGCCCCTAGCGACGGCATCGTGTGGGAGCTTCGCCTACCGCGTATCCTGATGGCCGCCCTTGTCGGCGCATCCCTGGCCGCCGCCGGGGTCGCCTTCCAGGCACTGCTCCGCAATGAGCTGGCCGACCCCTACCTCGTCGGCGTCTCGGCGGGCGCGTCCGTCGGGTCCGAAGCGGTCCTGCTGGGACATGGGGAAGCGGCTTTGGGCGGGGCGGCCCTGCCCGTGGCGGCCTTCGGCGCGGCGGCGGCGGCCATGACCGTGGTCTACACATTGGCCCGGCGGCAGGGGCGCGTCCTGGTCACCTCGCTGCTGCTGGTCGGCGTCGTCGTCAGCGCCTTCCTCGGCGGCATCTCCACCCTGCTGCTCCAGTTCAGCCACCCCAACGATGCTCAGTATCTCCAGTTCCGGCTGAACGGCTCATTGCAGGATGCGACCTTGCCGCAGTGCGGCGTGACCTTGGGGTTTTTGGTCGTCGGCCTGCTGATCCTGTCCATAGAAGCGCGGGCAATGAACCTATTCGCATTGGGCGAGGAGTCGGCGCAGCAATTGGGGGTCGAGACGGAGCGGTTCAAGGCGGTTCTGATTATTACCGGCTCGCTGCTGACGGCGGCGACGGTCGCCTTCGCCGGCATCATCGGCTTCGTCGGCCTGATGTCCCCGCACATCGCCCGCCGCCTCGCGCGGACGCCCGACCACCGGATCGTGCTGCCGCTGGCAGCCTTGGGCGGGGCGATCTTGATGGTATGGGCGGACACGACGGCCCGGAGCATCCTGCCCGATGGGCGCGAGCTTCCCGTCGGCATCGTGACCGCCTTCTTCGGGGCCTTCTTCTTTATCTACCTGCTCCGGCGGCAGCAGAAACAGCCGTGAGGTTCGGTGCCGTAAAGCATCGGAGCAGCCGCCGACGAGAAGCAGGGCAGGAGAGCCAGGTTTCGTGCTCGAGCCGCTTGAGAAGCTGGCGGGCATGGGAGACCTGCCTGAAAAGTATCATCCCCTAGAGAAGTGCCTTGCGGTATAATCCCCTTTGAGGCTGCACTCGCTTTAGTCGCAAGCAAACATGAACGCAATACCTTTTACACTGTGGCTGGAGTTCGAGCACTGGAAGTCTAGTCCCGACGATGACCCGGAGGACGAGTTCTGCAACGTCCGCATTGATCTGTCGAGCGGTGAAGCCTACGCCCTCAACGTCTGGACCTTCAAGTATCTGGAGAGGGCGCATCGAGAAGACCAACACACCAGAGAAAACATGAGAGGCAGCTATTTGGTCGCGCCCGATCTATTAGTCACGAGACTTGACCGCGCGACTCTGGAAGAAGTCTTCACAGAATTGGTCCGAACCAAGCAACTGAAACAAGAGTGGCAAATCCCACCAGATACGGAAACCCAGCCGATCTGAAGAGGTCTGGTTTCCCAGAAGATTTAACGCATGAGATCGTGACGCGAGGAGAGTAAAGATGACCGTATTTAGCCCGCCGCAAGCACCCCTGCTTTAGCGGGGCGTTAGGCGGGCTTCCCCAAGGCCCCCGAAACAGAGGCTTTAGCCCGAACGAAGTGAGTTCGGTTTTCGTGAGGCGAAAATAGGTGTTGACAAAAGTGTTGCCATGCGGTGTACTATCAACATGGCAAGCGCGAGTTATCAATACGATGAACACCGAGTCCACTTGGTCATGTACCACCTGATTTTCTGCCCCAAGCGGCGCAAGAAAGTCCTGGTCGGGGACATTGGCCGAGACCTGGACACGCTTATTCGTGAGAAGTGCGCCGAACAGAAGTGGATTGTTCACGAACTGGCGACTATGCCTGACCATGTTCACCTGTTCGTTCAGGTGAACCCCGACGACTCGGCTTCGGAAACCACGCGCCAAATCAAAGGCTACACGTCTCACACCCTGCGTCGGCGGTATCCCGAACTGCTGAAAATGCCGTCCCTCTGGACAAGGAGTTTTTTTGCGGCTTCGGCGGGCAGCGTCTCCAAAGAGACGATCCAGCGGTACATCGCCGCCCAGAAGGGGATGTGATGCTCTGCTATCGCTACAGAATCTACCCGACGAAGACGCAGGCCAAAGACCTTGCTGCCACCCTGGACGTCTGCCGCTCGTTCTACAACGGCCTGCTGGACGAACGCAAGGTCGGATACGAGAACGGCCACAAGGTCACGAAGACCGAGCAGTTGCGGCGCGTCAAGGAACTCAAAGCCTTTGGCCTGCCGCTGCTTGTTCACAGCCACGTTCTGCAAGTCGTCGCCGCCGACCTGGACAAAGCCTTTCAGAACTTCTTTCGCAGGGTCAAGAGCGGCGAGACGCCAGGGTTCCCGCGCTACAAAGGGCGGGATGGGTTCGACTCCTTTGGCTTGAAGGAGTTCGGCAACGGCTTCTCATTGGACGGACGGCGGCTCAAAATCACGGGCATCGGGCGCATCGCCGTCCGCTGGCATCGGGAACTTCCCGAAGACGTGAAGACCGTTCGCATCACCCGTAGGGCGGGGAAATGGTACGCCTGCTTTGCCTGCGAATTGGAAACCGAAGCCCTGCCGCCTACGGGCAAAGCCATCGGAATAGACGTTGGCATCTCGCATCTTCTCGCCACAAGCGACGGGGAGTTCGTAGAGAACCCCCGCTGGTATCGGGCGGGGCAGAAAGACCTTCGCCGCGTTCAGCGTTCCGTCGCCCGCAAAAAGAAAGGCGGCAGGAACAGGCGCAAGACGGTTTTGCAACTGCAACGGCATCACGAGCGGGTCAAGAACCGCCGTCAAGATTTTCTGAACAAAGTCGCGCATCGGTTGATTTCTCGGTACGACGTGATTGCTTTGGAAGACCTTCACATCAAAAACATGGTGCGGAACCACCACCTAAGCAAAAGTATCCTGGACGCAGGCTGGAAATACCTCACGCAACGACTCGAAGGCAAGGCTGAAAGTGCTGGCCGTCGGGTGGAGTTCGTTCGCGCCGCGTACACGTCGAAGACCTGTTCCCACTGCGGGGCAATCTTCGAGAACCTCACGCTCTCGGATAGGTGGGTTGAGTGCGCGTGTGGCCTGTCTTTGGACAGAGACCACAATGCCGCCGTCAATATACTGTGCCGTAGTAGGCTCGGACAGAGCCTTTGGGTGTCAACGCAAGGCACTAGCCTAAGCGTAGCCCAAGAAGCCGTCGGGTTTTAACCCGTGCGGAGTGTCACATAGCCCCCGAGATGGAAGGGCGACTGCGGGACCAGGCGGCGCGGGAGGGCTTGGCACCGGAGCGGTACGTTTTGCAGACGGTAGCGGAACGTCTTGACCGGGTGAGCAATGGAAACGCGCCACACTTGCCACGGGCCGATTCGGAACTGCTCCAGCGCATCAACGAGGGGCTACCGGCGGAAATATGGGAGCAGTACCACGATCTCGTTGCCGAACGCCGCGCCGGAACGCTGACGCCTGAGCGCCACAAGACCTTGGCCGCGCTCTCCGAGCAAGTGGAAGTGGACTACGCACAACGGTTGGATGGAGTTTTGCGGCTTGCCCGCCTGCGCGGCACATCGCTAGAGGCGCAGATGCAGGCGCTCGGCATTCCGCAATACTCGTATGACTGAGCGGAAGCCGACGCAGCAGCAGAAACAGGCCGTCTTTGAGCGCGCGGGCGGATGCTGTGAAGACTGCCTCAGCCGTGCGGATTTCTCGCCAAGTCCTTTTTCTGCGGAACATATTCTCCCCCGTCATCACGGCGGGACGAACGGATTGGACAACCTGGCCCTTGCGTGCCAAGCCTGCAACAACCACAAGTTCACCAGCACGGAGGGGCTGGACCTTGGAAGCGGTCAGGTTGCTCCGCTCTACCACCTACGCCGCCATTAAATCGCTCCAAAAGAATAGAAAGATACTGCACTTATGCCCACCGAAACCCCGACCAAGCCGACCCTTTCGCCAGAACAGATCGAGGCCGAGATCTGCCGGAACATGCGTTATGCCTTGGGACGCGAATGCGAAAATCTGTCCAGCCGTGACCTATTCTGGTCCATCGCCCTGATGGCGCGGGACAGGATGGTGGATGGGATGTTCGCCACCGAGCAGCGCTACCAGGACGCGAAGGCCAAGCGGCTGTACTACCTCTCGATGGAGTTCCTGATGGGGCGGACCCTGGGCAACACGCTAATTAATCTGGGCCTGTGGGACGCCTGCCGGGAGGCATTGGAGGCGCGCGGGGCGGACCTGGACGAAGTGCGGGAGCATGAGCCGGACGCGGCGCTGGGCAACGGCGGGCTGGGACGGCTGGCGGCGTGCTTCCTGGACTCGCTGGCGACCCTGGGGATGCCGGGCTACGGGTACGGGATCAACTACGAGTACGGCCTGTTCCGTCAAGAAATTCGACGGGGCTATCAGACCGAGGAGCCGGACAACTGGCTTTCCTCGGGGACGCCCTGGCAGATCGAGCGGCCCGATGAGTCGGTCCTGGTGCCTGTCTATGGGTGGGTGGAGTCGCAGGAGGAGAACGGGCAGTTCAGGCCGGTCTGGCTGGACGCGAAGCACCTCATCGGCGTCCCCCACGACATGCCGATCGTCGGGTACGGCGGGCACACGGTCAACTATCTGCGGCTGTATTCGGCGCGGTCGTCGCAGGAGATGAACATGCAGATCTTCAACGAGGGCGACTATCAACGGGCGGTGAACGACCAGATCGCGACCGAGACGATCTCCAAAGTCTTGTATCCCTCGGACATCCAGGCGGCGGGGAAGGAGCTGCGTCTGCTTCAAGAATACTTCTTGGTGGCCTGCGCCGTGCATGATATTGTCCGGCGCTACCGCAAGACGCATGAGACATGGGACGAGTTTTCGGATCAGGTCGCGATGCAGCTCAACGACACGCACCCGGCCCTGGCCGTGGCCGAACTGATGCGGGTCTTCGTGGACGACCACAGGCTGGGCTGGGACGAGGCGTGGACGATCACGACGGCGACACTGGGCTACACGAACCACACCCTGCTGTCTGAAGCACTGGAGAAGTGGTCGGTGGGGCTGTTCGAGTATGTCCTGCCCCGGCATTTGCAGATCATCTACGAGATCAACCGCAGGTTCCTGGAGTCGGTGGCCGCCAAGTGGCCGAACGATGGCGGGCGTCAGATCCGCATGTCGGTCATCGAGGAGGGCGCGGACAAGAAGGTCCGCATGGCGCACCTCGCCATCGTCGGCAGCCACTCGGTCAACGGCGTCTCGGCACTGCATACCGATCTGATCGAAAGCTCGCTGGTGCCCGACTTCTACCAGATGTGGCCCGAGAAGTTCAACAACAAGACCAACGGGGTCACGCCGCGCCGCTGGCTGCTCAAGGCGAACCCCGGCCTTGCCGCCCTCATCACCCGGTCTATCGGCGACGGCTGGATCACGGACCTGGACAAGCTGCGCGCGCTGGAGCCGTGGGCGGACGACGCCGATTTCCGGCGGGAGTTTAGGAGCGTCAAGCAGGCCAACAAGACCGAGCTGGCCCGGTTCATTCAGCAGACGCAGGGATTGACCATAGACCCGGCCTCGCTGTTTGATGTGCAGGTCAAGCGCATCCACGAGTACAAGCGGCAGCTGCTCAACGTCATGCACATCCTGCACGAGTATCTGAGCCTGACCGAAGATGGCACGGACCCGGTCACGCCCCGGACCTACATCTTCGCCGGCAAGGCCGCGCCGGGCTACCACGCCGCCAAGCAGATCATCAAGCTGATCAACAGCGTCGCCAGCGTCGTCAATGCCGACCCGCGCGCGTCAGGCAAGCTGGCCGTGGTCTTCGTCCCCGACTACCGCGTCTCGGTGGCCGAGAAGATCATCCCTGCCGCCGACCTCAGCGAGCAGATCTCGACGGCGGGCAAAGAGGCGTCCGGCACCGGCAACATGAAGTTCGCCATGAACGGCGCTTTGACGATGGGAACCCTAGACGGCGCGAACATCGAGATCAAGGAGGAAGTCGGCGATGACAACATCTTCATCTTCGGCCTGACCTCGGACCAGATCGCCGAGATGCGCCTCCGGGGGACCTATCACCCCACCGACTACTACAGCGACCCCGCCACCCGGCGCGTTTTAGATGCCCTGAACTCCGACCGCTTCTGCGCGGACGAGCCTGGCTTGTTCCGCCCGATTTACGAGGCTCTGCTGCACGGCGGCGACGAGTATTTCCACCTCGCCGACCTGCCCTCCTACATCAAGGCGCAGCGCGAAGCGGGCCGGGAGTACCGTGACCCGGATATCTGGGCGCGCAAGGCCGTCCTGAACGTCGCCCGGACCGGCAAGTTTTCGAGCGACCGGACGATCCGCGAGTACGCGCGCGATATCTGGAAGATACGGGGATATTGAGGGACCACACAGGAGCCAGAGGCCGGCGGTTGAAACCGCCCACAAAACAACCATCGGGCTAAGAATGCCCAGAAGGAACGCTATGACACGAGGTTTTAGCAGGGAAGAAGCTCAGGAGGAGCTGACACATCACTCACACCCTCACTTGCCGCCGACCTTACGTGCGCTGCTGGTGTTGTTCTCGGAAGACGGGCTGAAAATCTTCGGCATCGTGGACGGGCGGGGCGGAGAGGAGTTTACGATGCAGGGGCAGGCGGTGCTTACCGTCTACGAAGACGCCCCGTTCGCCCACGCCTTCCGCGGGGTCGCCGTTGGCGATCTGGTGTTCTTCGCGGACACGCCCTACCTCATCGCGGGCCACGACGCCGAAATGCTGCCGGACCATTCTGTATGCAGCGCGGCCTTCGGGATTGACCAGGCGGTCCGGCAGGCGGTCGGCGGCATGAAGGCACGGCACTCCGCCGTGGACCATACCCTTCGGGCGCAGCGGGTGCGGCTCGACGAGGACAGCGACACCGTCCAGAAGGCCAAACGTCACCATATCTACCTGTTCGAGCAGGGCCGCTGGCTGGCGGAGGAAGGTCAGGAGCACGGACGCCTGGAGGGGCGGCTTCGGGCACTCCGTCAGGCGCACGAGCACCGGGACATCAGCCGCCTCGGGGCCTGTTATCAGGATGAATTGGCGCGGCTTACGGTATTGGAAGAAGCCGTACAAGCAGGGGTAAGGCGCGAAACAGAGCGCCAAGCGCCGCTGCGAAAGCGCCGCCCCACGGTGCTGCTGGCCGAAGAAGCCGCGCGCCTGGACAAGAAGCCCAGGAACCCGCCCCGCCGGGTACAATAAGCGCATCATGCCCCTCCTCGAAGTCCACGATCTGACCAAGCGGTTCCCACTCAGCCGTTCCACCGGGCCGTTCACGCGCGTCACCGACCAGGTGCGGGCGGTGGACGGCGTGGACCTGACCCTCGAGGCCGGGGAGACGCTCGGGCTAGTCGGCGAGTCGGGCTGCGGCAAGTCCACCCTGGGCCGCTGCCTCCTGCGGCTGATCGAGCCGAGCGGGGG
>JANLUQ010000393.1:0-4434 GCA_031363565.1 Armatimonadota bacterium
GCCCCGCGTAAGCTCGGCCAGCGCGTGAGCCTGGGCGGGGTCGGCGCGGCGGGTGCGGATGAGGAGCGAGCCGCCTTCAGGCTGGAAGGACAGGGAGTTTTCGATCAGCTCGGAGAAGGCGCGCTTCAGGCGGGAGGCATCGGCGAGGATCGGCGGCAGGTCGTCGGCGAGGTCCAGGGTCAGGGCGACCGGGCCGCGCTTGGGGAAACTCTCGTCCACGCACTGCCGGATCAGGTCGTTGAGCTGGTACTCGGCCAGGGCGATCTGGGTGGCGCGGACGAAGTCCCGAAATTCTTGCAGTATTTCTTCCAGGCGGAAGATGCCGCGCCGGATGCCTTCGGCCAGTTTTTTGTATTCGGGCCGCTTGTCTTCGGGGTCGGACAGGCGGTATTCGAGTTCATTGAGGTCGCCCTTGATGGCGAAGGTCCGGTTGCCGATCATGTGGGCGGCTTTGGCGGACAGTTCGCCCCAGGCGGCCATGCGCTCCGTATTGACCAGGCGGTCCAGAATGCGCCCGTTCTCAATGGCGGTGCCAAGTTGGGAGGCGATGGTCAGCAGGACGCTCTCGTCGTCTTCGGTAAACTCGCGGCGGAACCAGGGGGCGACGCTCTTGCGGCGCAGGACGCGCAGGACGCCGAGGACGCCGCTGCGCCCGAAGATGGGGACTGCGAGGAACGCACCGACATCGGAGATGGGGAACTCCGCGTACCGGCCCTTCCAGCGCGGGTCATCGCGGGGGCTGCCGACGCGGATCGGCTCGCCATGTTCGGCCACCCATCCGGTCAGACCCTCGCCGACGGGGTAGGTCGCCGTGCCGATCCGCCCGGCCAGGCCACCGCGCGCGGCCTGCAAGACGAGGAGCTGCTTATCCTTGTCCAGCACGAAGAGCGAGCAGTCTTCAAAGCGAAGCTGGGCGGCAGCGACATCCACGACGCGGCGCATGAGCTGTTCGGCGTCGCCGATGGCGGACAGGTCCTTGCCAATCTCCACCAGGGCGGCCTCGCGGGCGCGGTAGCCGTCCATCAGGAGGCGCATGGCGGCGATGTCGGCGAAGGACTGCACCAAGCGCAGGTGGTCGTCGGTGAAGTGGTCGGGGTGGAAGCTCTCGATGTTAATGACGCCGCGCGTGTGTCCATTCCCGTCGAGCAGGGGGACGGCGATCTCACTGCACACGTCATCGAAGAAGGCGTAGTAATAAGGGTCGGCATCCACATCACCGGTGATATAGGGCTGCCCGGTGGCGGCGACATGCGAGGTGATGCCGCTGCGCGTCTCCCCCACCCTTCCGCCCGGCGGTAGCCCGCTGCGGCCCATCTCGTCTATCCGCAGCCGCATGGCCCGGAACTCGTCGGTCCAGCCGGAACCCGCCGTCGAGACCAGGGTCAACTCGCCGGTCGCATCGTGGGCCAGGGCACTGAAAGCGCGGTTTGCGCCGGTGGCCTCCATGGCGGCCTGGTTCATCTCGTCGAGCAGCGCCTGTACCTCATCGGCCTCGATGGCTCGGCGGGAGAGGTGGTGGATCAGGGCCACCGGGTCTGTCGCGGCCGGGTCTGTCATGCCCTCTATCATGGGTTCATTGTACCCGGCACACAGAAAAAAGAAGGGCCTCCCAATTGGGAGGCCCTTCCGGTGTATCTGCTTGGCAGAGGATGCTTATGGCAGGCCAAACGGCGACTGCGGCTGGCCCTGCTGGTTCGGGTCCTGCTGCTGCGGCGCTCGCTGGTCCTGGCCGAAGGTGGCGGGCCGCTCGCGCATGGTCACGGTGACGGTGCGCGTCTGACCATCGCGCACAACGCGCAGGTTGAGCGTGTTGCCGACGCTCAGGGTCTGGATGATGTTGTTCAGCGAGTCCTGATCAGTGATTGCCTGACCGTTGGCCTGCGTGATCACATCGAACAGGTGCAGCCCGGCCTGCGCGGCGGGGGAGCCGGCGTAAACGCGGCGAATGACGACGCCGTCTTCCAGGTTGGCTGCGATGCCCGTCTGCGCGCGCTCGTCGGGCGACAGGACGGAGACCGGGCCATACTGAACGCCCAGGTAGGGATGCGAGGCATGACCATTCTTGATCAGCTCGGCGGCCACCTGCTTGGCGCGATTAATCGGGATGGCGAAACCGATGCCAGAGTAGGTGCCGCTGGGCGAGAGGATGGCCTCATTGATGCCGATGACTTGCCCGTTGATATTGGCGAGCGCGCCACCCGAGTTACCGGGGTTGATGGCGGCGTCGGTCTGGATGGCGGGCAGGATGGCCTGGCCTTCGGCACTCTGACCGGAGCGGTTCAGGGCACTGATGATACCCAGCGTCACAGTCGTGCCGACATCCAGGGGGTTGCCGACAGCGATGGCCCAATCGCCGATGCGAACATCGTCGGAGTTACCGAGCTGGGCGACTGGAAGCTTGACCCCGTTGGTGTCGATCTTGACGACGGCGATGTCGGTGATGGGGTCCGCACCGATAAGGTGGGCGTCGTAGGACTTGCCTTTGTCTCCGCCGACCTTGACCGTCAGTTTCTGCGTGTTGACGACCACATGGTTATTGGTCAGAATGTAGCCGTCGGTGCTGATGATGATGCCCGAGCCGGCCCCACGCGGACCTTCTTGGGGGCCGGGTGCGCCGCCGCCGAAGAAGCGGCGGAAGACTGGGTCATCGCTGAACGGGCCGGATTGGGCGACGGCCTTACCGAGTGTATGCACGGTGACAATCGCACCATCCACTTTCGCGGCGGCGTCGGCGACGACCGAGTCACCGACGGCCCGATGCATGGGCGACGGGGAGGTCAGGGAGGCGAGGACCGCCTGCTTGGACGCGCTGCTGCCGGGCAGGTAGGAGGCGGGATCGCCGAATGTCTTCAGGCCAACGGCACAAGCCGCTGCGCCTACCGCAAAGGCGGCGACATAGGAGGTTGCTTTCTTCATTTGTTTTATGGTCCTCATCGGAGTAAGTTTTTCTGTAACGTGTTGTTATACGCGGATTTTTCGGAGTAAGTTCGCCATCTCAATGGCGGCGGCGGCAACATCTGCGCCTTTGTTGCCCGCCTTGCTCCCGGCCCGCTCCAGGGCCTGCTCAATCGTGTCCGTCGTCAGGACACCGAAGAGGACCGGCACGCCGGTCTGGACGGCGATAGTCGCCAGCCCGGATGCCAGCGGCCCGGCAACGTAATCGAAATGGGCGGTCGCGCCCCGGATTACAGCTCCTAAACAAATCACAGCATCGAAAGTTCCGGTCTTTGCCAGCTCGGAAGCGGCCAGCGGGATCTCGAATGCTCCCGGCACGCGGGCGAGTGTGATGTCGTCTTCGGTCGCCCCATGCCGCCGTAATGTGTCCAAGGCGCCTTCCAGGAGGCGGTCGCCGATCAGCGAATTGAACCGGCTCAGGACGACCGCGAAGCGCAGGCCGGAGGCGATCATCGCCCCTTCGTGAGTCACCATGTTAGACTATTATTCTCCCCAAAATGTTCACTTGTGCAGCGCGGCTATGCCGGCTCTGGGCCATCCTGCTCGTCCAGGGGGGCGGGCAGGTCTTCAGCCAGCAGATGGCCCATTTTCGTCCGCTTGGTTTCGAGGTAGCGGCGGTTGGAGTCGTTGGGGGCCGAGTGGAGCGGGATGCGGTCCACGATCTCCAGGCCGTACCCCTCCAGGCCCGCAAGCTTGGCCGGGTTGTTGGTCATGTAGAGCAGCCGCTTGATGCCCAGGTCTACGAGCACCTGCGCGCCGATGCCGTAGTCGCGCAGGTCCGGCTTGAAGCCGAGTGCGACGTTCGCCTCGACCGTATCCGCGCCTTCATCCTGCAGGGCATAGGCCTTGATCTTGTTGGTGATGCCGATGCCGCGCCCCTCCTGCTCGATATAGAGCAGGACGCCGCGCCCGGCCTCGGCGATCTTTTCCAAGGCAAGATGGAGCTGGTCCCCGCAGTCGCACTTGAGCGAGCCGAGCAGGTCTCCGGTGACGCAGGAGGAGTGGATACGGACTAGAACGTCCTTGCCGTCAGCGATGTCGCCCATCGTAAAGGCCGTGTATGGGGCGGGGTCCACGCCGCTCTCATAAGCGTGGGCGATGAACTCGCCGTAGCGGGTTGGGAGCTTGGCCGAGGCGACCTTGTGGATCAACTTCTCGCGCCGCCGCCGGTACTTGATCAGCTCGGCGATGGTGATGAACTTCAGATTGAACTGCTCGGCCAGCTCGGTCAGCTCGGGCACGCGGGCCATGTCGCCGCCATCACCCATGATCTCGCAGATGACGCCGACCGGCTCAAGCCCAGCCATCCGCATGAGGTCCACGGCGGCCTCGGTGTGGCCCGCTCGCTTCAGGACACCGCCGTTGCGGGCCATGAGCGGGTTGACATGACCGGGCCGATTGAAGTCGCCTGGCTTGGCCTGCGGGTCGGCCAGCTTTCGGATGGTCAGGGCGCGGTCGGCGGCGCTGCTGCCGGTCGTC
>JANLUQ010000429.1:0-17471 GCA_031363565.1 Armatimonadota bacterium
CCTGCCGCAAGCCGGCCGCCGTCGCCCAGGTCTTGCTTGGAGGCTTGCGCCTGCGCCCGGATGGCCGCGAGATCGGCGAGGTGCGCCCCGGTGAGGTCTAGCTGAATTCTAGAAGCGCCGCCTCTCGAAGTGCGCGGTGCAGCTGCGCCCGACGGCTTTGGATTGGTACGGTGACGGGCCACTCTCTCCCGCTCGAGTTCCATCTGGGCGTGAAATTCGCGGTGATTCCGCAGTCCGGTCAGGCCGTCCATCGTGGCGAGCGCGCGGAGCTGCGTGTTGGCCGCCTCCAGAGCCGTCTTCTGAGCCTCAAGCTGCTCCTTGTAACACTTGTGCTCCGTAACATCGCGCAGGAAAACCGTCGCGCCATCCCGAACTGCGCCCCTACACCCGCTTCGTCATCGGCAAAGGAGACACAACGAAGACATGAGTAATTATACGCCCCAGAAATCAGACAAATTTACGTTCGGCCTGTGGACCGTCGGCAACCCCGGCGTAGACCCCTTCGGTGGGGCCGTCCGCACCCCCGTCACGCCCGTCGAGCGCGTCCGCCGACTGGGCGAACTTGGCGCTTATGGCGTTAACCTCCATGACAACGACCTCGTTCCCTTCGGCGCTTCCGCTGCCGAACAGGACGCGATCGTCAAGGAGTTCAAGCAGGCACTGGCCGAGAGCGGCGTCGTCTGCGCGATGGCGACCACGAACCTCTTCACCCACGCGGTCTTCAAAGACGGTGCGTTTACCTCCAATGACCCGCAGGTCCGTGCTCTGGCTCGGCAGAAGGTCATGCGCTCCATGGATATGGGCGTTGAGTTGGGCGCACCCATCTACGTCTTCTGGGGCGGGCGCGAGGGCGTCGAAGTCGAAGCCTCCAAAGACCCTGTGACGGCCGCCAAGCGCTTCCGGGACGCGATTGACTTCTTTTGCGATTACTCGCTGTCCCAGGGCTATGACCTGAAGTTCGCCCTGGAAGCCAAGCCCAATGAGCCGCGCGGCGACATTTATCTGCCGACCACGGGCGCCATGCTCGGCTTCATCGCCACCCTCGCTCACCCCGAGATGGTGGGCGTCAACCCCGAGTTCGCCCACGAGACCATGGCCGGACTGTCATTCTATCACGCCGTCGCCCAGGCGCTTGAAGCTGGGAAGCTGTTCCACATTGACCTGAATGGCCAGAAGCCGGGGCGCTACGACCAGGATTTCCGATTCGGCCAGGAGGACTATAAGCAGAACTTCTTCCTGGTGAAGATGCTGGAAGACTACGGCTACGAAGGTCCCAAGCACTTCGACGCCCACCCCCTGCGGACTTCGGACCCCGACGACGTGTGGGAGTTCGCGAAGGGCTGCATGAGGACATATCTGATCTTCAAAGAAAAGGCCGCCCAGTTCAACGCCGACCCCGCGATCCAGGCCCTGGTGGCCGAGACCTACCAGCAGGATGCCGCGCTTGACCCGATCCTAGACGGCAAGTTCAGCCCCCAAAATGCCCAGGTGTTGAAGGGCATGACCTTCGACGCCGAAGCTCTAGCCGCTCGCCCGCTGCCCTATGAGAAGCTGGACCAGCTCGTCTTCGACCTGCTGCTCGGCGTCCGGTAATCGCCCCGGCAAACCAGTAATCGCCCTGGCAAAGTGGTCTGATGGAGGGGCGGGGCTTGTCCCCGCCCTTTTTCTTATGTTCTCCCAGGGCAAAGCGCCTCTGGAACAGAAGCACTTGTGCGGGTGTTCTACCGACGGTAAAACTTTCCCCGCATAGAATGCGTATCAACAGTGGTAGGATATCATAGACTGTTCCCGATCAGGAAGAACTTGCCTTGAACAACCCGATTCGACGTGCCCGTCCGGAAAAAACCGGCGTCCGTGCCCCCCTCGGCGACCTGGAAATGGCCGTGATGCAGCATATCTGGGCCTGTACCCACGACGGCTGCCTCGGTGCCGATGTCCAGCAGGCTCTCGAACGGGTGCGTCCCCTTGCCCTGACCACCATCCTCACCACGCTGGACCGCCTCGGCAAAAAGGGTATCCTTCGACGTGAGCGCGAAAGCAAGGCGTACCGCTACTGGGCGACGGTGAGCGAGGAGCAGCTACAGCAGCGTATCGTGGAAGGTGTCCTGAGCAACCTCATCGCCCAGTTCCCCCAGGCGGTCGCGGCCTACTTCGCCCAGCGGGAAGATACCGGCAAGACCCAGTCGGGTGACACGGAAAGGCTGGCGGACCTAGCCCAGCGCGTCGAGGCTATGAAGTCCGGGTCCCCAGGCGGTGAGCCTGCAGATCACGCTGATGCGCGGCAGTAGGGAGAAGCATGAGCGATGGTCATCAACCCGCCCCTTTTGTTCGTCAGCGGACTTTTCTTTCTTGCACTCGCTTCAGCCCTTTATATCGCAGTTTATCTGCTTGCCACAGTGACCCTATGGATTGGACGCGGGCGATTCAGCCACGCTAGGGCCAAGCAGGTCCTCCTGACCTCACTTTTTCTGCCCCCCCTCCTGGCTGCCGTGCCGACACTCAGCGGAGCGACCCTGCGCCACAGCCATGCGCGGCCACTTCTGGAGCATCATAGCCTCGCGTGCAGTCAGCTCTTTTCAAGTCTGTCCGCAGCTTGGAACGGCGGTGGGAGCGAAACGTCTTCTCATCTCATGGGATATTTCGTGAATGGCCTGGCTTGGCTTCTTGTGGCCCTCGGACTTGTGTACCTGGTCCGGCTGGTCATCGCCACGCTCCAACTGGAACGGGGCCTCGTGCCTTATCTCAGTCTCCCTTCCGCCCGCCTCGCACGAGCCGTGGCGCATGTCGGTCGGCGGAGCAAGACCAACGGCGCGCAGTTCTTCGAGTGCCCGATCCCGGCGGCTTACTCCAGTGTGCTCGGTCTCAGGCATACCCGCTGCATCCTGTCCCAAGAACTCGTCGCCGCTGCCACGACTGAGGAACTGAACGCCATCGTCGCCCACGAATCGACGCACCTGCGCCTGCGTGATGTCGAAACGACGTTTCTTGTCAGTATCCTCAACTGCTTGTTCTTTTATCTGCGTCCGGTACGCCTTCTGGCCCGCCGCTGGCGCGAGGAGACGGAACTTGCCTGCGATGCCGCCGCCGTGCAAGTCGTCGGCGACCCGCTAGCGATGGCGACGGCGATCCTGCGCGTCAGCGGTGCCCCAGCAAGAGCGAACCTGAGCGGCCCTCTGCCCACCGTCGCCCTGGCCTTTGCCGATGAGTCCGCCTGCCTGACGGCGAAGCGCGTGGAAAACTTGATCGCGCAGGCGCAGCGGTCAGCGCTGCCGGCAGTCCGCGAGACCTGGCTGCACTCCGTAGGCGGCTGGGTCGTTACGCTGGCCCTTGCCGGCATCGGCGTCTCGCTCCTGCTGTCCCCACAGGCGGTTTGTTACGCGCATTGCAGCCTGGAGGCTGCGGCCCATCTGCTACCCTGAGTGGGGAAACACGGGAACTTAAATCGCTTCTGCGACGTTCTACTAACAATAGAATGTTTATAAGTGGGAATAATATGACTGTGAAAACAAGTGCTGGGAGAAACCACTTGCTTATCGCCCTCGCCGGGATGGCCTGTTTTGGCTCCGCACTCGCAGCCCAAGCCGCCCCTGGTGGCGGCATGACACTTATAGGCGCGAAGCCGAGGACGCTTTCTCTCCCACAAGCGGCGGCGGCTGACAAGGCCGCAACGCGTGGCGACATCTCCGCCGACAAGAAGACGCTGACGTTTCGCCAAAAGACGGTGCGCCTCGTAGTCCACAGCGGTCCGCCAAGCGACATGCTTTCGTACCGCATCGCAGAACTGCGAAACCCTACCCTGGTGGTCCCAGCGGGAGCGACACTCAAAACGCTTTTCATCAATACCGATGACGACATGACCCACAACCTGCGCTTTGGAGCGCAGCACGCTGTTTCTACGCCCTCAGTCGGCACATCCGGCCTGGCGCACAAGACCGACGCGGCTTTCCACGCGGCGGACGTGACGCTGCGGGTGCCATCGAAGCCGGGCACCTATTACTACTTTTGCACCATCCCCGGACACGCACAGGGCGGGATGTGGGGCACACTGCACGTCCGCTAGTGCAGCCGCATAGAAAGAAAAGACCATGAAGCTGTTCCGCAAGAAGGATGCTCACCAGGGTATGAAGCAGGAAGCCACGACAGAGAAAGCCACGACGCAGGAAGCCACGATGCAGGATGTCTCACGCCGCCAGTTTATGACGGGCGTTGCGGGCGCGGCGGGGGCCGGGCTGCTGCTGGGTAAGGCCGCTGTTCCCGCTTGGGCCGATGGCAGCGCGCCGATGGATAAGCCTGCGACGGCCTGGCCCGCGAGTTTCAACCCGCAGGAGACGGCCCCGCAGTATAATCCCCGCGACATGCCGAAGGCCGGCGAAGTGATCCACAAGTTCGAGATGGAAGTCACCATCGGCATCCACGAGATCGTGCCCGGCATCAAAGCGCATATGTTCCTGTTCAACGGCTCCTACCCCGGCCCCGTCCTGCGCGTCCAGGAGAACGAGTGGGTGCAGGTGGACCTCAAGAACAAGTCCCCCGAGAACCACACGATCCACTGGCACGGTATGACGCTCGCGAACGAAATGGACGGCGTCCCCTTCGGAACACAGTGGCCCGTTTTTACCGGCCAGGGTTACCGCTATCTGTTCCGCGCCCAGCCCGCTGGAACCCACTTCTACCACTGCCACGTCATGACCACCCTGCATCAGCAGGCCGGCCTCGTCGGCGCCTTGATCGTCGAGGCCAAGGACGACATCGTCAAGAAGACATTCCCCTACACGCGGGACTACACCCTGCTGCTGTCGGAGATAGACACCAACTGGGTCAACGAGAGCCTCAACGAGATGGTCGGCATGGGCATGACCATGGGGGCCATGAACAACGATCCCCGGCTGATGGGCGAGATGAATGGGCGCATGATGGGCTGGTTCCAGGACAAAGCGACGTTCCTGAAGGCCATCAAGGACGGCTACACCCCGACATACACGACGGCAATGGTCGGCCCGAACCGCATCATCTCGCCGAACTTCTTCATGATCAATGGCAAGTCGTACCCGATGACCGACCCTTTGCTGATCCGTTCCGGCGAGAACATCCGCGTGCGCCTGATTGGGGGCGGGATGCAGCCGCACTACTTCCACCTGCATGGGCACGACTTCTGGCATGTCTGCCAGGACGGTTCGCCTCTGGCCTCGCCGGTTCGCATGAACACGATCCCGGTCTTTCCCGGCACGACCTCGGACATCATCATCCAGGGGACCAACCCCGGCTCGTGGCACTTCCACGATCACAGCGACCTCTCGACGACGAACAACGGAATCCACCCCGGCGGCATGATGACGATGCTGATGTACGAGGACGAGGAGAAGTACGGGGTCAAGTTCAAAGACATCATCCAGACCAACTCGTAAGATTACGCAGAAGAACGCAGCAACAGGAGATCACACGCTTGAGGACATCGTTCGCCCGCATCGCCGCCCCCGCCGCCCTTCTGGCCGCGCTGGGACTGACCGGGACGCACCCGCGCCCCGCCGCCGCCCAAACTCAGCAGGTGCCTATCCCGGAGCAGCCCAGCGTCGCCCCGCAGATCGAGATCGCCGGGACCGGCGTCGCCACCCTCGATCTGGGCCGGTCGCGCAACGCCACTCCTGACGGCGGCAAGGCCAGCAGCAGCCAGGTGAACCTGTCGGACACCAGTCTGCTGCTCGGTGCTGCCCAGCGGCTCTACAAGGGCGGCATCGGCAGCCTCACCGTCGGCGGGCTGGCCCTCGACCAGACCAACACGGGGCGTGGGACCCAGATCTTCCTCAACCAAGCCTACGCCGATTACCAGGCCCTGGCGCTGGAAGCCTACATCGGGCGCACGGACCAGCCGACCGCCCAGATCGTGACGTTCCCGACCCTGCGCGGCGACGACCTTGTGACGTTCACCAACCTGCTCGACCCGCTCTCCAGCGGCGAGAACGTGAACGAGCATAGATACGCGAACGTCGCCTCGGTCACGCTGAACCAGAAACTCAGCACATTCGAAAACTTCCATGTCCAGCACTTGATCGAGAGCGCGGACACCAGCCGGGGACCCAGTACGGGGACGGGACTGAACTCCTACGGGGTCAGCGTCCAGCACCTCGGCCTGCCCGGCCTGGAAGCAGTAGAAAAATATATCTCCTATGGGGCCGGGTATGAGCACCGGTCCATCTCCCGGTCCGACGGCGGCTCCTCCGATGCGGTCTATGCGGGCGGTGTGGTCAACCTCAAGCCAAGCTTGGTCAACCTTGTAGACCTGCGCGTACTGGACAATTTGACACTCGGCAACAACCTCCGCTCCTTCCGAGGCACGCCGGACACGTTTCGGGCCGACTCCAACGCGGTGACGGCCGCCATCCGCTATCTGCATAGCCCCTTCGGGAAGCCCGCCTACCAGGTGTCGCTGACAGCGGGCTACAAGAGCTACAGCCGCGTCTCGCGCGCGGGTTCGGTCGGCATCGCCCTGACCGGGGTGAAGCGCCTGGGTGATGGCTTTGATGTGGTGGCCCAATACATCTACCAGCACCGGGGGGACGCCTTGACAAATGCCTACGGCGGGGCGCGCGAGGAGAACGCCCTCCAACTTGGCTTCGTGTTCAACTTCGACACGCTGTTCAACCGCAGCGTCGGGCCGCGCCGGTCGCTGCTGAACTTGCAGCACCAATACATTCCGAATTAGGACATCCCGAATTAGGACATCCCGAATTAGGATATCCTAAACAGAGGCATTCGATGAACAAGACACTTTTAATACTCTCCGCAATGACGCTGGCGACCGTCTCGTCCACTCTACCTGCCCGAGCGGCACAGGAGCCTGCCGCCGCGTCCCTGTCCGTGACGGCGACGGTCAACCCTGCCGCCCCGCAGGCGGGAGATAATACGCTCGCCCTGATGGTCCTAGACTCCGGCGGCAAGCCCGCGACTGGCTTGAAGCTGACTACGACTGTGGTGATGACCAGCATGGACATGGGCACGACCCATCCGGCCTTCCTCGAGACCGGTGGCGGGCATTACACCGCGAAAATCGCCTTCAGCATGAATGGCCCCTGGCGAGTGGTCGTCCGCAATGGGGCAAGCAAGGTCGCTGTGCTGAACTTCGAGGCGGGGGCGAAGACGCCCTGGAAATCGCCGCCGGTCAAGGCGGCGGTCACGCCGCCCGCCAAGGCAGACGCCCTCCACGTAAGCCTGATGCCCGGTATGGACATGAGTACACCGGCAGCGAAGACTGCCACTGCCCCCCTCACCGCAAGCGCCCTGCCGCCAGAGGCAGCGAAGCCCGTGGCACAGCCCCCCGGCGACACCGGCGCGTCGAGCATGGGGAGCATGGACATGAAGACCGCGACCGTACCCGAACTCAAGGAGAAGGGGACCTACACGGCGACCGGCGACGAGAACTGGGAAAAGCAGACCGGCTTTGGCCACAATGCCGGGATGGTCGCCATGATGAACCAGATGATGGTCGGCGGCAGCGGCATGGAGGGAATGAAGATGCCTGCCATGACCATGAAGTTCGACGAGCAGAACTACGCCAAGCCGGAGGCGGACGATGCCGACACCACTATGCCCGGCATGGGCATGAACGGCAAGGCCGCTGAGAAGAAGTCCGGTCCAGGCACCATGGCTGGCATGGATATGTCCGCGCCGACGCCTCCCGGCACCCCGCTGGCCGCCGCGCCCGTGAAGATCACTGTGACCACGGCCTCTGCGCCTAAAGCGGGCGACAACCCCCTGACCATCAGCATCACCGATGCCCAGGGCAAGCCAGTCACCGGGGCGGCCGTCACTACAAGCGTGGCGATGACCAGCATGGACATGGGCACGACACACCCGGCCGTCACGGAGAAAGGCAGCGGCCAGTATGCTGCCACCGTCAACTTCAGCATGGCCGGCCCCTGGCGCATCACGGTGAAAGCGGCTGCGCCCGGCCGGAAGCCCCAAACTAAAGCCTTTGACTTCAACGCAAAATAGACGCACAACGAGGCGGCATCGCCTCGGAAGGATCACTATGAAGACACTTCTACTGACGAGCATCGCCCTCGCGGCGCTGACGAGTGGAGCCTTTGCCGCTCCCAATCATGCCGTTAAGCCGGCTGCGGCCAAGGCTGCCCTGATCTGCCCCGTGACGGGCGACAAGATCGCCTCCGCCGCGAAGGCCTACAGCCACGAGACTTATAAGGGCAAGACGTACTACTTCTGCTGCCCAGACTGCAAGCCCGCGTTTGACAAGAACCCCGGTAAGGTCATCGCCAGTGCCGCCAAGGGCAAATATGAAAAGATGTGATCTCTCACGCGAAAGGAACAATCCAATGAACAAGACGCTCGCACTCGGCGCCCTCGCGCTGTCTCTGCTCCCTCTGGCCGCGAACGCCGCGCCGACCCACCACGCCATGAAGGCGCCCGCCAAAATGGCTGCGACCATGTATCAGTGCCAGAAGTGCCACATGAAAGTCTCAGCGGCGGTCGCCAAGAAGGACCATTACAAGGACCCGATGGACGGCGGGAAGCTGGTGCCCGTCACGGCGGCCCCGACCGGTAAGCCGATGAGCGGGATGAAGATGTAGAACTGTGTTGCAGCAGGCCCCGGTTCTCAGACCAGGGCCTGTTGCCTAGAAAAATAGTAAGTGATGTCATTAGAAGTGTCGGGCAAAGCCCCTACAGCTCAAGAAACAACGGTTACATACGGGCGGTCGGGAGTTACCGGGCCGCTGCTCGTGGCGCTCTACATAGCCATTGTCATTACCCCCCTCCTGCTGGCCTTAGCCTTCGCCGAGAAGATGGATGACTCGTTCTCCTCGCAATTAGCGATGTGCTTGCCCATGATAGGCTTCCCCATTCTGGCGATGCAGTTCGTCCTGTCGGCGCGGTTCCGGTGGGTGGAGAGGCCCTTCGGAATGGACCGGGTGTATCAGTTCCACAAGGCGATGGGCATGTTCGCCGGCGTACTGCTGCTGACGCATCCGGTCGCCGTCGCGGCGTCCAGCGGGCGCTGGTTCCTGCTGTACGGGCTGGCCGTGCCTTGGTACATCTGGGTGGGGCGGGCTGCGGTGCTGCTGCTGGTCATCCATGTCGCTCTCGCCATTTCCAAGCGCCTGGTGAAGATGGACTACCAAAAGTGGAAGGTCATGCACAGCGGCTTCGCCGGCCTCATCCTAACAGGCGGGTTTGTCCACAGCTGGTTCGTGGGCGCCGATTTCGGTTTGACCGCCGTTCGCGTCATCTGGATTGCCCTCTTCGCTGGCGCAGCGGCGGCTCTTGCCTGGTACCAGGTGCTGCGCCCGCTCCGGCTGCGCCGCCGGGCCTACGACGTAGCCGATGTCCGGCAGGAGTTGGACGACGTGTGGACAGTCACACTCGCCCCGAAGCGCGGGACCCAGCACCGCGTGCATCTGCCAGGCCAGTTCCATTACTTGAGCCTGCATCGAGCGGGCGGCATGTCCGCCGAGGAGCACCCCTTTACGATCTCGTCCAGCCCAACACAGGCCGGCGTCGTCAGCTCCACCATCAAGGCATCGGGGGACTTCACGCGAACCATCGGCAAGACGAAGTCGGGAGACACAGTGTATGTCCACGGCCCCTTCGGTCGGTTTTCCTATGTGCTGCACCCCGACGAGCACGATCTGGTCTTCATCGCCGGGGGCGTCGGGATCACGCCTCTGATGAGTATGCTGCGCCATATGCGCGATACGGGGGCCGCCAAGCAAGTCCTGCTCCTGTACGCCAACAAGACGCCTAAAGACATTCTCTTCGGCGAGGAACTGCAGGCTATGCAGGGCGGTGACCGACTGTGCCTGGATGTGGTTGACATCGTGAGCCAGCCGAGTCAGAGCTGGACTGGGGTGACCGGGCGCATTGACCGGGAAAAAATCGCACAACACTGTGGCATCCTGGACGGCAGGACCTTCTACGTCTGCGGGCCGCCCGGCCTGATGGACGCGGTGGTCTCGGACTTAAAGAGCTTAGGCGTCTCGGACAGTCGCATTCGCTACGAGAGCTTCCTGCAATAGGTGATCCATACGAAAGAGGCCATACTGTGCGAGAGCAGAAAATTGTGAACCGCGTCGTTACCCTGGTGGTAATCGTCAGCCTGTCCGCCGTTCTATTGGTGTCCTGGCTCCGTGCCCCGCATGGGGAGGAGCCGGCGTCTGCGAAGCCCCCCCCGGCCAAAGCGGCCCCCGCCGGGGGGCCGACGGGCGGCACGAAGATGTAGCTCCGGCAAATGAGGGCCGGTCCTGCCGCAGAAGCGGCGGGGCCGGTTCTTTCCGTTGCAGCCTTCGACTTGATTTGGGACGATTGCTGCCCCCCACGGTTTAACCGTCTTAGCCTGGGGGTACTCTTATGATACATATCTTATCCTACACTCTATAATTTTTACATAGACTACATGCCTCGATGTCTGCCAGCCCCTTTGGCTGAAAGTGAACGACTTCGTTCCATACCCATGCGCCGTTTGTCAGCCTTCCGCCCCGCACCGTTCCGATCGGATCTTAGAAACATTAGACCAGCCACCTCCTTCGGCAGCCGAACAAGGAGAAAGCCTCCCATATTTTTCTACTGTCAATAGTAGAATCCGCCATTTGGCGGATGCTTCCTACTCCGGCTTGGACTAAAATAGATGGAGACCGCGTTTAGACTCAGTTGGTAGGGTTGAGACCAGCGTCCCTCGATTACGAGAAGAGAGAAGGGGAAATCATGAAAATCACACGACAAGTCGTGAGCACGACCGTCGGCAGCCTGACCTCCGCCTTGCTGCTGGCCGCCGGGGTCCACGCCCAGATGGGGCCGATGAACGGAATGTCCAGCAAGGGCAGTATGGGAGGTGGCATGACGGGCGGCATGACGGGCGGCATGACGGGCGGCATGATGAAGGACATGATGCCGATCCGCAGCCTGCTGATGAGCCACGACGCGATCACGCGGACGGTGCAGGACATCCCCGGCGGCGTCCGCACCGTCACGACCAGCAAGGACCCGGAAATCGCAAAGACGATCCGCACCCACGTCTGGGAGATGAAGACGCGGCTCGCCAAGAACGAGCCGATCCGCCAGATGGACCCACTGTTCCGCCAGATTTTCCTCCACCACGGTGAGATCGACCTCCAGGTCCAGGACATTCCCGGCGGTGTGCGGACAGTGGAGACCTCCAAGAACCCGCAGGCGACGCTACTCATCCGGCAGCACGCCCGTGCGGCCGTCTCGGAGTTCGTCAAGTACGGGATGCCCCGCGCCATGCAGCCGACGCCGCTGCCGAAAGGCTACCGTCCTATCGGCGGCAAAGCTGGAACTGCCGCGATGGGCGGCGGTATGATGGGGATGTGAACAGCTTCGATCACAAGACAGAGAAAAGGAACACAACAATGAGGACCACACCACAAGACGCCAAGACAGTTATCGCCAGTCTGGCCGCGCTCCTAGCGCTCTCCGCGCCGCTTTTCGCTCAGGCCATGCCGATGGCATCTCCGGCAGGACCAACGAAGCCAATGCCTGGGACAAGCGGCATGGGCAAGATGGGCGGCATGGGCAAGATGGGCGACATGGGCGGCATGGGCAAAATGGGCGGCATGATGCAGATGGGCGGCATGGGCAAAATGGGCGACATGATGCAGAAGATGCAGGCTGACACGAAGGCAATGGATGACGAGCTAGACGGCCTCGTCGCCACGATGAACCAGGCCACTGGCAGCGGTAAGATGGACGCGATGGCAGCGGTCATCACAAAGATGGCCCAGCAGCGCAAGATCATGGATCAAAAGATGGCAGCTATGCAGAAGTCCATGATGCCAGGCATGATGGGCGGCATGGGCAGCGGTATGAAAATGCCCTTGGCAACAGCCCCGTCGCCGACTGACCCTTCCATGACAATGCCTCAAAGTAAATAATGGGCAACCTCAACAAATATGCGAAGCGAACAGGAGATTCTTAGTATGAACAGCACACTTTCCCCCGCAGCGATGCCTTCTTCAAGCGCCCAACCAGCCGCCTACGACCAGGCGGTCGTCGCGATCTACCGCAGCCACTCCGACGCTGAAGCGGCAGTGCGCCGTCTCTCCGAGGGCGGCCTGCCGATCACCCAGATCTCGATCATTGGCCGCAACTTCGAGACGCAGGAGGATGTTCAGGGCTTCTACCGCCCCGCCGACGCGGCCCTGGATGGCGCAGGGCAGGGGGCCTGGTTCGGCGGCCTCTTCGGCCTGATGATGGGGGCAATGGGCTTCTTCGTTATGCCGATGGTGGGCGCATTCATGGTGATGGGACCACTCTCCGGGATGATCGCCGGGGCCATCGGCGGCGCGGGGGTGGGGGCGCTCATTAATGGCCTGGTCGCCTCGGGCGTCCCTCGGGAGCAGGCCCTGAAGTACCAGGAGCGCCTTCAGGCCGGCGAGTTCCTGGTCGTCGTCCACGGGAGTGCGGATGCGGCGGCACGGGCGCATGAGATTCTGGACGGCACCACGCCCGCGCACCTGCAAACGCATGGCACGGCATCCGAAGCCTCGGACAACAGTCCATCGCTGGCATGAGAATGTAGAGCATTGGTGGCAGGTGCACAACGGTCCGATGTCTAGTTGGGCCATTGTGTTCCTGCTGAGGACCTGCAATGATGATGAACCAAAATGGCGGATGGATGGGCGGATGGATGGGCGGAGGAATGGGCGGAGGAATGTGGATATGGACGGTGATTGGCCTACTGGTGATCGTACTGTTAGCCATCGTTATCAGCAAACTGTCCAAAAAATAATTCGGCGCCTGGCATTGCTGCAAAGCGAACTCTCAATTCAGAAAGCGAATCTATGCTGATCAAATTATCCACTGACAAAACGGTGAGCGAGACTGCGGCTGCTCTACAGACCGCTGTTCAGGCCAATCACTTTGGCGTCATGCAGGTGCATAACCTTAAAGAAACTATGACGAAGAAAGGCGTGGAATTCATCCCCGAATGCTTGATCTTTGAGGTCTGTCAGCCGGAGCAGGCGAAGAAGATTCTCGACCAAAACATGAGCGTCTCCACTGCTCTGCCATGCCGGATCTCCATTTACGAGGAGGGGGGTAAAACCATTCTGGCCACTTTACAGCCGACTGTTCTTCTGGCAATGTTCAACTCACCGCAGATGAAAGGGGTGGCGCAGGAAGTGGAGGACACGATTGTCAAAATCATGAATGCAGCAGCGTCAGGCGGATCCGCCAGCATTTGAATTTCCATATCAATTTCGGTTCCTAAGAATGGCTCCGTCCGGTCGCTTTTAGTCAAACGACGAAGTCTGTCGGAACGACACAAGGCTATAGGACACACGAGGAACGCGAATATGCAGACATACGAACTGAAGAAGATCATCATCGGCCTGACTATCGGCCTGACCGTCGGCCTGGCACTGGCCGCATCAGTCCATGCTCAGACGGGTCAGATGACGCCGATGCCGAGCAAGAGCAGCACAGACACAATGGGCGCTGGCGGTATGACGCACGCTGGCGGCATGATGCACGAAAAGATGCAGGCGGATATGAAGGCGGTAGGGTCGAAAGGTGCCTCTTCTCAGAATACCGAAATGAGCACAGAGGCAGGAACTATGAACGGCACGCAGGGAATGCAAGGCATGACCGCGATGCCGATGACCGCGATGCCGATGAAAGCGATGCCGATGAAAGCGATCCTCGGCGACTGGTCCGCCAACCGGGAAGGTTCCGGCACTTCCTGGCAGACGGACTCTTCCCCCATGTTCATGAAAATGCTCCCGCCGGTCAGCGGCTTTGAGATGGGAACGATGGGAACCATCCAGGCCGGTTACGTCAACGCCGGCGGCAAGCGCGGTGACAAAAGCTTCTTCAGCGACTCGATGCTCATGCTTATGGGACGCAAGGACCTGGGCGGCGGTACTCTCGGGCTGCATTTCATGACCTCACTCGATCCCATCCTCAACGGTACACACGGCGTTCCCAATCTCTTTCAAAACCCGTTCACCGTCCACGGCGCTGATATTGGCGACCGGAAGGACCCGCACAATGTCCTCGCGGAAGTCGCGATCAGCTACAGCCACCCCCTTTCCACTGACTTATCCGGATTCCTTTACGGCGGCCCGGTCGGCGAACCCGCGCTGGGGGGCGCTATGTACCTGCACCGCACGAGTGGCCTTGAAATTCCTGAAGCGCCGATCAGTCATGATTGGTTCGATGGCAGCCACATCAGCTTCGGCGTGGCGACTCTGGGACTTGTCTATCAGAATAAGTGGAAACTGGAAGGATCCGTCTTCAACAGCGGCGAACCCGGCGCGGACCTTTACGGCATTGGTCGAATCGCACTAAATTCGGCCTCGGGCCGTCTCAGCTACAACCCATCTCGCGACTGGTCGTTCAGCACTTCCTATGGTTATTTGAATTCCGATGTCAATGCACACCGTCTCACTTTCAGCGCGGCCTATAGCCGTGAGATGGCTCGCGGTGACAGCCTTTCCGCGACCGCCTATTTCGGCCAGAACATCGTCCAAGACGCCCCCAATTCCAATGCCTGGCTTGCCGAAGCGACTTATTACCACGATAGGGAAGGGTTTTTTGCCCGCTTTGAGCGCGTCGACAAGGGCGAACTCCTTGATGTGCCGACGGGAAACTACACCGTGAACAAGCTTCTCTTCGGCGACGTGCATAACTTTTACAGGAAAGCCGATCTCGACTATGGTCTGGGAGCCTACGCAGGCGTTTACAGCTTCCCAAGCTCGCTGAACGACCCGTATGGAAAAAACCCGCTCACTTTTGGCGTGTTCCTCCGAATCCGCCCGAGCAAGGGGTGAATGCAGACACTGTCCAACGGCGTTCTAACCGGTGCTACTGACCATGTGGTGGCGACGCTTGCCACCGACAGAGGCGCGCACGGCGTTGTGGTGGGCAGGGACGGAAGGGACGCTTTCATCACCAATTCTTTTGCTGATACCGTCTCTGTCATCGACACGGCGACGCAGAAAGTGCTTCGTAGCATCAAGGTCGGCAAAGGACCCAATGGGATTACATTCAGCAGCACCGCGCGGTAACGACGGTGACGGCAAAACATCAAGAGCGGCAAAACATCAAGAGCGGAACCCGCTCCGCGTGAACAAGCATCTTGCGGTCCTACTGGCGAGTCTGTTCGTCGTCTCCATCGGCTTCGGGATCACCCTGCCGGTCCTGCCGTTCTACGCCGAGCGGCTCGCGATGGAAGCGGGCGCGTCCCACAAGATGATGGTCGTTCACGTCGGTCTGCTGACGGGCGTCTTCTCCTTGATGCAGCTTCTCTTCGCGCCGCTCTGGGGGCGGCTCTCGGATCGCGCGGGCCGGAGGCCCATTTTGCTGCTCGGCATGGCTGGCTACGGGGTGGCACACCTGCTGTTCGGGATGGCGACCTCGCTGTGGCTGCTTTACGGGGCGCGCATCCTTGGGGGCATCTTGGCTTCGGCAACCATCCCGGCGGCGACCGCTTATGTGGCCGACGCCACGAGCGACAAGGAGCGCGGACGTGGGATGGCCTGGCTGGGGACGGCGGTCAGTTTGGGGGCGGTTGCCGGCCCGGCGCTCGGCGGTTTGACCGCCTGGCGGAGCCTGCACCTCTACTCTCGCTTCGGTCACTTCATGATTGATAGCTTTTCGATTCCGTTCTTCGCGGCAGCGGCTCTCACGTTTTTAACCTTGCTCGTGGCGTTCCGCTGGCTGCCGGAATCACTGCCGTCCCACGCCGAATCGGCCAGCCGCGCCTCTGTGCTCACCGACTGGCGAAACTTAGGCCGCAAGATTGGGCCGCTGTTGGGTCTTTCGGTCCTGAGTCAGCTTGGCCTTGCCCTCTTCGAGACCGTGTTTGTCCTCTACGCGCAGGCGAAACTCGGCTATGGCCCGGTGCAGGTCGGCCTCGCCTTCATGGTGTGCGGGGCCGTGATGGCTCTTTTTCAGGGCCTTGCGGTGGGCTACCTGTCGGGACGGGCAAGTGAGAGAATACAACTCGCCGTCGGTTTCAGCCTGATGGGGGTGGGTATAGCGCTGCTCCTGCTGGTGCGGGCGCAGCCATTGGTTTTCGGAACCATCGGACTGCTGGCGCTGGGGATGGCGTTCATCTCGCCGACCCTCTCCTCACTGACCTCCAAGCAGAGCGGCTCTCAAACCGGGGCCGCACTCGGCCTGCAAAACGCGGCCAACAATCTGGGACAGGTGGTGGGGCCGCTCCTGGGCGGGGCGCTGTTCGCGTGGAAGGTCGGGGCACCCTATTTTCTGACCAGCGCGTCTCTGCTGGTCGTCGCGACGTTCATCGCCCGGCATAGCCACAAGCGACTGGCCGCACAAAGTTTAGCCCCATGACGGGCTGCCGCCGCGCAGCCCAGTAAAGGTCACTCAAATGTCACTCAAAGAAACGACGAGACTGGAAGCCGAACCGCAGGATGCTGGGATGGCAGGACACGCTGGGATGGCCGGGCACATGATGCCGCCCCCGTCTGGTGGCCATCCAGGGAAACACGGGGGCGGTATGGCCCACGATATGAGCGACCCCGCCATGGCCGCAAGCATGGAGGCGGACATCCGGCATAGGTTCTGGGTGGCGCTCGCCCTGTCAGCCTTCATCGTCCTGCTATCCCCGATGGGGAAGATGTCCAGCCTCCTCCCGCTGGCCCTCCCGACTGCGGTGCGCTCCTGGGTCCTTCTTGCGCTCACCACCCCGGTCGTCTTCTGGTGCGGGTGGATGTTCATTTCAGGGGCCTATACCGCTTTGCGTTCCCGCAAGCTGGACATGTCGGTGCTGATCGCCGTCGGCGTGCTGGCCGCCTACCTCGCCTCGGCGTACCTGACCGTGATCGGCTCCGCCGACCTCTTCTACGAGGCGGCGGCGATGCTGGTGACCTTCGTCCTCTTCGGACACTGGATGGAGATGAAGTCCCGGCGCGGCACCTCGGACGCCCTCCAGGCCCTGTTCAAGCTAGTCCCGCCCAAGGCGCGCGTCATCCGGAGCGGCGTGGAAAGCGAAGTGCCGACGGCGGAAGTCGTGCAGGGCGACCTGCTCGCGCTCCGGCCGGGTGACCGCATCCCGGTGGACGGCGAGATCACCGAGGGTGAGACCGCCGTGGATGAGGCCCTGGTCACCGGCGAAAGCCTGCCCGTGGAAAAGAAGCCGGGTGACACGGTGATCGCGGGGTCCATCAATGGGGTGGGGGCGGTCAAGTTCAAGGCTACTGGCGTCGGCGAAGAGACGACATTGGCGCGTATCGCCAAGCTCGTCGAGACGGCGCAGAACTCGAAAGCGCCTGGACAGCGGCTGGCCGACAAAGCTGCTGCCTACCTGGTCGTGCTGGCGGTCGGCGTCGGGGTGATCACCTTTGTCGCCTGGCGCTTTGGGGCCGGGACCTCCTTCCTGACCGCCCTCACGTTCGCCATCTCCGCACTCGTGATCGCCTGCCCCGACGCCTTGGGACTGGCGACCCCGACGGCGGTGGCAGTGGGAACGGGGCTAGGCG
>JANLUQ010000436.1:0-5067 GCA_031363565.1 Armatimonadota bacterium
CGCAGCCGTTAGCCCAGCGTTCTCGAAAGGTATCCTATGCGGTGTCGCAGGTGAGATTGGCCGTTTGGCCGCACATAAAGACCATCGCTGTGGGCCTAAGCACCTATTGACTGGAGGCCGCTATGCCGCTCCCGCCTACCGGCACCGTTACGTTCCTATTCACCGACATTGAAGGCAGCACGCGCCTTTGGGAGGCACACCCCGACGCCATGCGCTCTGCTCTGGCTCGCCACGACGACCTGCTGCGTCAGAGCATCGAGAACAACAGCGGCTTCGTCTTCAAGACCGTCGGCGACGCCTTTTGTGCCGCCTTCCCCACGGCAAACCAGGCCGTGGAAGCGTCCCTCGTCGCGCAGGTGGCTCTGGCCGCCGAGACTTGGAGCCTTCCCACGCCACTCTCCGTGCGGATGGCCCTGCACACGGGAGCCTGCGAGGAGCGCGACGGCGACTATTTCGGACAACCCATTAATCGCGTCGCCCGGCTCATGGCTGCGGGACATGGCGGCCAAGTGATTCTCTCGGATGTGACGCGGGAACTGGTCCGGGACGCTCTGCCCCCGAACGCTTCCTTGCAGGACCTCGGCAAGCGCCGCCTCAAGGATCTAGGGCGGCCCGAACACGTTCACCAACTGCTTCACCCCGCGCTGCTCGCCAACTTCCCACCGCTCCGGTCTCTGGATAATCTTGCTCTGCCCAACAACCTACCCCAGCAGATTACCTCCTTCATCGGCAGAGAAAAACAGGTCGAGGAGGTCAAGGCCCTGCTGGGGCAGTCGCACCTCATGACGCTGGCGGGCGCGGGCGGGGCAGGCAAGTCTCGTCTCTCGCTCCAGGTGGCCGCCGACGTGCTCGACCAATTCCCAGACGGTGTATGGCTGGTGGAGTTAGCTCCGTTGTCCGACCCGGCCCTGGTGCCACAGGCCGTCGCCCAGGTGCTGGGCGTGCGTGAGGAGCCGGACAAGCCGCTGGCGCAGACGCTAGGAGAGTGGCTGAGGCCCAAGCACCTGCTGCTGATCCTCGACAACTGCGAGCACCTACTGCTCGCTTGCGCCACCTTCGCCACAAACCTGCTCCGCAGTTGCCCCAAGGTCTCCCTGCTGGCCTCCTCCCGTGAGCCGCTGAACGTGGCGGGGGAGCAAACTTACCGGGTGCCACCCCTCTCCCTGCCCGACCTGAAGCAGGTACAGACAGGAGTGAGCGTATCGCAATACGAGGCGGTGACCCTGTTTATTGAGCGCGCCCAACTGGTCCAGCCATCCTTCACGGTCACCAATGCCAACGCCCCGGCTGTGGCGCAGGTGTGCGTCCGCCTAGACGGCATTCCCCTGGCGATTGAACTGGCGGCGGCGCGGGTGCGCTCACTGTCGGTCGTGGAGATCAATGCGCGTTTGGACAACCGTTTCCGTCTGCTGACAGGCGGAGTGCGCAGCGCATTGCCACACCAGCAGACATTGCGGGCGCTGATTGACTGGAGCTACGACCTGCTGAACCAGCGGGAGAAGGCGGTGCTGTGCAGGCTGTCGGTCTTCACAGGCGGTTGGACTCTGGAGGCTGCTGAGGCGGTCTGTGCAGGCGAAGAGATCGAGACCTGGGAAGTTCTGGACTTCCTGATGGGTCTGGTGGACAAGTCGCTGGTTGCCTACGAGGAGGGTGCAAGCAGCCAGGGCCGCTACCGGCTCCCGGAGACGGTGCGCCAGTACGCCCGCGAGCGACTTCGCGAATGCGGCGAGGAGTCGGTCGTCCGTACCCGCCACCAGGACGAGTTCCTGCGCCTGGCTCGTCTCGCCAAGCCCCAAATGCAAGGGCCAGGACAGCAGCTTTGGCTGGACCGCCTGGAGGCGGAACATGACAACTTCCGCACCACCCTAGACAGGTGTTTGGAAGACCCTGATGGCGCTCAGCCAGGGCTGCAACTAGCCGCCGACCTGTTCTTCCTCTGGTGGATCCGCGGCTACTTCGCCGAGGGGCAGCGCTACTACGCCGCCGTGCTGGGCCGCGCGGGCGCTGAGGAGCGGACGATGGCGCGGGCCAAAGCCTTAAGCCGCGCGGGCGGCCTCCTCAGCATTCACAGCGATGCCGCCTCCGCCCGCCCCTTGTTCGAGCAGGGACTCGCCATCGCCCGCGCGTTAGGAAACCGCAAGGCTGAGGCGAACCTGCTGTGCAACTTGGGCGATATTTCTACTAACAGCGATCTGCCCGCCGCGCGCGCGGCCCTGGAGCAGAGCCTGGCGATCCACCGAGAGATCGGGAACCCGAGCGGCATCGCCCACTCGTCCCTGCTGCTGGGTAATGTGGCACTGAATCAAGGGCAATTCGCGGAAGCACAGGCGCTGTATTCCGAGAGCCTGTCACTCAACCGCGCTCTGGGCAACCCGCAGAAGATTGGGCATGCCCTCTGGTGCCTGGCGCGCTGCGGCATTACCCGGGACGGCTATGCGTCGGTGCGGGTGCTCCTGGAGGAGTGCGTCGCGTTGTTTCGCGGGATGAAGGACCCGTGGGGCCTGTCCGCGGCGCTGGCCCTCGCCGGGGCGGCAGCGCTTCAGGCGGCAGAGTACGCCCAGGCCCGCCCTCTGCTGGCGGAGCACTTGCGGCTGGTGGAGCAGATGGGGATGCGTCGTTCCGCGCCGTGGGTGCTGCGCTGTTTTGGGCGGCTCGCAGCCGAGCGGGAGGAGTGGGCACGGGCAGCTCGACTGCTAGCGGCGGGAGTCGAGGAACCTATTTCCACCGTTGTGTCCGCCCCTGGTGAGGAGGCTGACGCAGATTCGCTCCTGTCCCCGGAGGAGGCGCAGGCTGCGATGGCGGCGCGACAGGCGCTGGGGGCGAAGGCGTTCGCGGCGGTCTGGGCGGAAGGCCGGACCATGACGCTGGAGGAGGCGATCAGCTACGCGCTGTCCGACTCGCTGTGAGGCGGCGCGGCTTTCCCACATCGCTGCCGTCTCCCCCGCTCCGGGTGTGCATGGCGTCTTGCCGCCGCACAACGCGCCGGGGCCGAACGATGTCGCAGTCGAGTTCCACAGGTGGAAAGGTGTGCGTCGTGAGGAGTGGCGAGTTTATCGAACGCCGCTATGCCCATCCGACAAGGCCACGGTTGGAAGCCCCGCGCCGAGTGGCGCGGGGCTTTTAATTGTTGGGTGGTGGAGGAGGCTGTAAAAACCTGTAAAAAGAGGTGCCTTCTGCCGATACTTTTACTGTTATGAGTATCCCCTGCACCCAAACCCTGCCGATGCGGACCCTTTACGCACCCAACCCGCCCCAACTCGACGACCCGTGGATGCGCGCCCTGCTCGTGCTGGTGGTGGTCTTCGGCCTGGCCGCACTGCTCACCCTCGGCTCATGAAGAAGCCCCCTAGCCCCAATAATGGGGGGCCGGGGGGCTTCTCCCCTTACAGCCGGACCTCTTTGCCCGTCTCGCTTGACTCGTAGAGCGCGCTCAGGATGCGCGAGGCCATCAGGGCCTGTTCGCCCGGAACGGCGACTGGGGTGTCCGTGCTGACCGACTCCACGAAGGCGCGGATCTCGGCCTCGTGGGTCGAGATGCGGGGCAGGAAGACGGGCTGGCTGTCGTAGAGCGACCCGGCCTCCTCGGTGTAGATGCGCGTGTTGGCATCGTTGTGCAGGTCGAGGAAGACGCCGCCCTCGGTCCCGAACAGGCTGGTCTCAAAGCGCTCCTTGTCGTTGTTAAGCACGAACGAGGACTCCAGCACGAGCGAAGCCCCATTCTCGAACTTGATATAGCCCGAGGCGAAGTCTTCCACGGTGAAGTTGTTCGGGTCCCACGGCTGGCCGAACAGGTTGATATGGCCCGACCGATGCCCGAACTTGGTGACGGCCGTGCCGCTGACGGCGACCGGCTTGGGATGCCCCATCAGCCACAGGGTCATGTCGAGGATGTGGACGCCGATGTCAATGAGCGGCCCGCCGCCCTGCTTGTCCTTTTCGGTGAAAACTCCCCACATCGGCACGCCCCGGCGGCGCAGGGCCTGGGCGCGGGCGTAGTAAATCTCGCCGAATTTGCCCGTGTCCAGCAGCCGTTTGATGGCCTGCGGGCCGCCCCCAAAGCGCATGTTCAGGCCGACCTGGAACTTCTTGCCGGCCTTCTGGGCGGCGGCTACCATCAGCTCGCCCTGGCTGCTGTTGATCGCGATGGGCTTCTCGCAGATGACGTGCTTGCCGGCCTCAAAGGCTGCCACGACCGGCGGCATGTGCATGAAGTTCGGGGTGCAGACGTCCACCGCCTCCACCTCCGGGTTCGCCAGCAATTCCCGATAGTCCTCATAAGTTTGGGCGGGGCCGAACTTCGTGTTCGCCTCGGCCAGCTTGTCCGGCTTGATATCGCACAGGGCAACGATCCGTACCTTGCCCTCATCCTGCAGCTTCTTGTAGGCGGGCAGGTGAACGCTCTGGGCGATCCCCCCCGTGCCGATGAGGCCGATCCCGATCGGCCTGCCGCTGTAGCCCGAGGCACCCTTTGCCCCGGCGATCAAATCCGCGTCCCAGTCATTTGCCATTGAGTCAATCTTCCTTTTGTCCGAGAGGTTGTGAGGGATAGTTCGGCGCGGGCGGCCAAACTCCCTCCTGCGAATCAAACTGTATTGCCGATGCCGCATCCGGCGCGGCGTCTTCTTCCTCGCGCCCCCGCCCAAACTTACCTAACTGATGTTATGCAAGCCTTGCTCTGTGCGCCCCACCGTGAGCGCCGGGCCATGAGCGCCCCACCGTGAGCGCCGGGCCATGAACGGCAGGTCTGAGGGGCGCACCGTGAGCGCCGGACCGCGAACGCCGGGCCATGAGCGCCAGGCCGTGAGCGCCGGGCCGTCGGGTGCAGTTGCTCCGTGAACACCCCGCCGTGAACGGCAGGTCTGAGGGGCGAGGACGCCAACCGCCCTGCGGGCGGAGGAGCAAGACCACCCAATATGCCTCCTCCGCCCGTGCGTTTCATCCACGCGTGTGCCTCTTCCGCCCACCGGGCGGTCGGCGCCGCCGCATGATCGCCAGCGTGGTGCAACGCACAATCTCGCCCACGCGCACGGGATACAATTCTTGCTGCATTACAACGCCGCCTTGCTT
>JANLUQ010000490.1:0-5801 GCA_031363565.1 Armatimonadota bacterium
GCGTATCCCCGATCCGGTGACGCTGGCGGCGGAGGTGCTGGCTTGGCAGCAGAAACGCAATGCAGAAACGCAATGCAGAAACGCAATCGGGCACAGATAACGATCCGCTGGCAGTTCACAGCGGCAGATGCCCGGATCAAGATGCGGCGGCTCTACCCGCAACTAGAGCACAGTGATTAAATGATGTTACGCAGTCCCGCCGTGAACGGCAGGTCTGGGGGGCGCGGACGCCGACCGCCCTGTGGGCGGGAGAGGCGCACGCGTGGATGAAGCGCACGCGTGGGTGAAGCGCATGGGCGGAAGAGGCATATTGGGCGGTCTTGATCCTCCGCCCGCAGGGCGGTCGGCGTCCGCGCCCCCCAGACCTGCCGTTCACGGCGGGGCGCTCATGGCGGGGCGCTCACAGCCCGGCGCTTGCGGCTCGGCGCTCAGGGTGAGGCTTGCGTAACATCAGTTAGTGAGTCAAATACAGAACGACAACGGAGTAAAACTGTGTCAGTTCACCTGCCCTGCTTCTCCCGGCAATAGTGGCGGACCGTTGTTTAACGATACAGACGAAGTTGTTGGCATCGTTTCCCGTCAATACAGCGAAGGCCAAAACTTGAACTTCGCGATCCCATCTACTTATGCCCTTGGCTTAGATGCGACGCTGCCGACACAACCCTGGGGGACACCACAGTCCAATATGCATAAGCCAGCCTTTCAGACAGCGTGGGAACATATCAAGGCTGATGAGTCAAGAGGCTTTGAGGAGTTACAGCGTTTGAAGGCTAGTAATTTTCAAGATGATCCGATCAAATGGAAGCTGACTGCAACCTGTTCAGGAGCAAAGCCGCCAAGGAGGTCAGATGGGCAATCAGGTCAGAGTGGCGGTACTATGCTACAGCTAAAATCAGGCAAGCGTGATCCTCACGCTTGAACTGTCGTCAAATTTAGAGGTGCGGCTTCGGCGTAAGGCGCAGTGGGCGAGGCAGAGTCTCTCCGACTATTTGCTGGCGGTCGCCGATGCCGAAGAGGACGCAGAGGAGCCGGATGCCTCGGAAGGCTCGGCGGCGGACCTGTTCGCGGGCCGGATTGGGCGGATTGACGGTTCCACGGAAGCCTACTCGCAGAACTGCGGACAGCGCTTCACGGACTACTTGTTGAGCGAGTCGGCATTGGCAAAGGATTGGCTTCGGCCCGAGGAGGATGAAGCATGGAAGGATTTATGAAGGGTAATGTGGCGGTCTTGCCGTTTTCCTACCTCAACGTGTGATAAATGAACTGACTTGCTGCGGGATAACGGCTCATTCCTCCAGGCAGAAGTTGATAGCGGCCAAGATTTCTTCCATTATATTTTTGGAGAGCACCCCTCGTCTTTCGGAGAAGCGCTCCAGAGACAGGCAGCGGAGTTGCAGGCTGTCAGCCGCCGAGGATTTGGTTAGCTTGTTGCGGCTATCGGGTTCAATGCGTACTTTCCAAGGGGAGGACGCGAAATGCTCCTGCCAGCCAGTCAGTGGGACGACGACTCGCACTTGGAGTGTCCGAATGGAGTTTGTGCTGAGGACGACGGCGGGCCGTATCTTTTGCATCTCCGAGCCGCGCGTCGGCTCCAAATCCACCAGCCAGAGTTCGCCGCGCTTGGGGTCCAGAGGCTTGTTCATCAGACTGCTTCATCGCCCACGTCATAGAAATCTTCCCCGTCGAGTGCCTGCCACTCCTGCATTTCTGGGTCGGTGCGGTAGTAGTCAGCCAATGTCTCCGCTGCCGCCGCCATGACTTTCCTCCGCTCTTCCTTCGAGAAGTCTTGCATTCGCCGCGTGAGTGAGAGCGACTGCGCCTGCTCCTTGCGCTGGTCTAAATAGGTGTGGCAGGCTTCGCGGATGATCTCGCTCCGGCTCCGCATCCCCGACCCGCTCAGTTCTTCATCCAGGGCGCTGACCAACTCAGGTGGCAGGTGGACAGTGATCTGGTTCAACTGGTTTCCGTAGCTGACTTCTTTTCGGGGGCGACCCGGCTTTTTGGAAATAGTAGATGCGGTATCCATAGTGTCATTATATATGTTTTTGTAAACGTTGTCAATAGCTTTGTGATTGCTCTGGAAGACACCCGCCGCGAAGCCTAATGCCCCTGGCTCGAACTGCCGATAATGGACACGGCAGAGTAAAGAGTGACAGCGGAGAGCGCAGGAGGTAACGCCGTGGCGACATTTGTGTATGAGGCCGTTGATCCGTCGGGCCGGATCGTCAAGAATAAAGTGGAGGCGGACAACGAGCAGTCGGTACTCGCCAGACTCCACGACCAGCAGTTCCATGTCGTCTCGCTGTCTGAGGCCAAGGGCGGCCTGAAGATGCGGATGGCGGGCGGCAAGGGGCAAAAGATCAAGCTGCAAACGCTGGTCGTCTTCTCGCGGCAGTTCGCAACGATGATTGATGCGGGCATCCCCATCATCAAGTGCCTCGACATTTTGGAGAGTCAGACCAAAGAAGACGCGATGAAGGCGGTCATCAATGCGACCCGTAAGGATGTCAAGGGCGGCCTTTCGCTGACTGATGCCATCGCCAAGCACCCCAATGCTTTCACCAAGCTGTATGTCAACATGATCCGGGCGGCGGAGATCGGCGGAATCCTGGATGTGATTTTGGACCGGCTTGCAGGATTCTTGGAGAAGGAAATGGAAATACGCGGCAAGATCAAGTCGGCCATGATGTACCCCATCATCGTCTTGAACTTCGCCGGCGTCATGGTCCTCGCCCTGTTCATGTTCGTGCTGCCGCGTTTCAAGGAGATCTTCCTCTCCATGAACGTGGAAATGCCCATCGTGACGCTGGCCCTGTTCTCGATCGGCGACTGGCTGCAAAAGTTCTGGTGGGTCGTGCTGATCCTGGGCGTGGCAGGTTTTATCGCGTTCAAGCAGTACGACAAGACGACGAAGGGGCACTACAACATCGACAAGCTGAAGCTGAAGATCCCGATCTTCGGCGACCTGTCGCTGAAGATGAGCGTCGCCCGCTTCTGCCGCACCTTTGGCACACTGATCGCATCAGGCGTCCCGATGATGCGTTCGCTGGAGATCATCGGCGAGACATCCGGCAATGCCGTTCTGGCCGAGTCCATCGTCCACGCGCGGACCTCGATCCGGGAGGGTGCGAAGATCAGCTCGCCGCTGGCCGCGTCGGGCCTGTTTCCTTCGATGGTGACTCACATGATTGATGTGGGCGAGGAGACGGGGCGGCTGTCCGAGATGCTGTGCAAGGTCGCCGACTTCTATGATGACGAGGTAGACTCGCTGGTGAAGGGCCTAACGTCGCTTATCGAGCCGATGCTGATCGTGTTCATGGGCGTTCTGGTCGGGTTCATCGCGGTCTCGGTCATGTCGCCCATCTTTAAATTGGTCAGCTCGATTCACTAAGAAGCCCCGCCCCCATCGCCCGCTGTTTTGCAAGACAGTGGGCGGCGGACGGGGCGTGGGGTTCTTCAAAGCATGGCAGACACAACGAGTTCCGGGGAGATGTCGGAGAAAAAGCCGGGTTGGGATGGACGTGACCGGCGCGGGCCGAGCCGGCAGGACGACGAGACGCGGGCACGCAAACTCCTGACCGAGTACAAGGCGGGCGGGTCGGGCGCGCAGGCCGCCCGTCAGGCGCTCGTGCTTCAGTTCCGGCCCCTAGTCCAAAAGCAGGCGCGGCAGTTCCTTTCGCCCGCCGTCCTGCTGGAAGACTTGATCCAGGAGGGTTTCCTGGGCTTGATGCACGGCATTGACCAGTATGACCCGACGCGAGGGGTCAAGCTGATCACCTACGCCACCCACCACATTGATGGACACCTGCGCCACTTCCTGCGCGACCGGACGCAGATCATCAAGGAGCCGGCGTGGCTCCAGGAGATGGCCCAGAAGGTCCGGCGCGAGGCCGAGACGCTGACGCAGGAGATGGGACGCGAGCCGACCGACAGCGAGCTGGCGACGGCCCTGGGGCTGGGCGAGGCCGAGGTCGCCCGCATCCGCGCCACGCGGGCCATCTTCAACCCGCAGTCACTTGACGAGATGCAGGAAAGCGGGACAGCCCGCATCCAGGTCGCCGAGAGCAACATGCAGGCCGCCCGGACCGAGCTTCCCATCGAGGACAGAGTCGTTCTAGAGCACGCTTTGACCCGGCTGAAGGAGATCGAGCAGAAAGTCCTCTACTCGTTCTACTACGAAGACCGCAGCCAGACCGACATCGCCAAGGCGCTCGGCGTCTCCAACAACTACGTCTCCCACATCCTTAAAAACTCCGCCCGCAAGTTGCAGCAGATGTTCCGCAGCGACGCCGTCCGCGAGGCCGCCTTGCAGCATGAGCGCAAGCGCCGCCGACTGGCCGCGCACGGCCCGGCCGCCATAGCCGAAGAGGCGGATGACACGCCGCCGACGGTGGTTGACCCCGTTACCAGCCTCTACACCCGCCCCTACTTCGAGAGCCGCCTGGACGAAGAGCTATCCCGCGCCATCCGACACCACCTGGAACTGTCCGTGATCCGCGTCCGGATCGAGGGCGACTTGCCCGAAGCAGTCCTGTTCGCCCAGATCGCCCAGACCGTCAAAGACTGCATGCGCCGCTCGGACCTGGTCGCGCGCTACGAGGAGCGCGAGCTGATCGCCCTGCTGCCGCACACGGGGGCAACGCGCGAGACGGTCATCGGCCGCCTCCATACCCGCCTGAGCGAGCTGACGGCGGGCTTCCCCCACCCCTGCGCCATCGGCCTGGGGCGGGCCTCCTACCCCGCCCAGCGCCAGCGCGCCGCCCTGCTGACGGCGGCGGTCCCGGAGGAGCGTGTGTAGCACGTCCACACTCGCCCCCAGATCAGAGACATCGAAACGCCCGCCGCACTTTCTGCGCGGCGGGCGTTTTCATGCGGGAGGCTCATCATGGGCCTCGTCTACGGATTGACACTCTGCCTTATCACCGGCTGATTTGTGGTCGGCGACGCGGCAGGGTTAGCTTGAAGTCGGCCAGCGTAGGCTTGTACCAGCCGCGCTTGGTCACGCTGGCGAGGTAGGCGATCGCCACATGGCCTACTATCCATAGCAGCGTGAGCAGTGTTGGGTAAGCATATGTTACGGAAGAGTGGTGTATCTGATTGGTCTGCTGGACATAAACGACGACGAGGACTGAGCCATACGACCAAAGATCCGAGACGACGTTGGCATAGAACGCGCCTTTCATCGCTTGAAATGGGTACTTCCGCCCTATGAGGGCGTTGATGAAAACTGCGCTTCCATAATCAAGGAGCATCTCGATTACAAACGGAAGGCCTACGAGGCCTCGGCCATGCGTGTAGAGAGTGTCACTAGGGTTGAGAAATCTGACGAGCCAGAGGCTAAATAACAGCAGGAAGGTGAATTGACCCAACACATACAGGCTGATGCCGAACAAGATGGCTCTCATGTCGGCGCGGAACCCGGTCCGGCCCTGTTGCCACTCCTGGTACATCCTCCGCCCGATCTGCGTGGGGTCGCCGAACCGTGCGAGGGCAGACTTCCAGGCCGCCTCGGGAGACTGGTCGAGGGCGGTACTAGCCGCCACAAGCCCTTCTAGGTGCTGCCGGATTTCCTCGCGCTGGCTGTCGCGTTCTTCGGTAGGCAAGCCCCGCCAGGCGGCGTCGAGACGCTGGAACCATTCGTTGACGGCGGGGCTGTCATGCGGGCTGAACATGGGGATTGCCTCCGTTGATGTCTCCAAGAATGTCATTGACGGCCTTTGAGAAGCGGCTCCAGGCGCGCACCTGGGACGACAGTTTGGCCTGGCCGGCGTCGGTCAGGGTGTAGACGCGGCGGGCGGGGC
>JANLUQ010000497.1:0-3870 GCA_031363565.1 Armatimonadota bacterium
CCGCGACGGGCACTGGGCGACGCGCGGCGAGGCGCTGCTGCTGCTGGGCCGGGAGGTGGAGGTGGAGGCGGTGGCCGCTTATACGCATGCGGCCTCGCTGGCGGGGCATCGCTACGGGGCCGCTGCCGCCTCCCGCCAGCAGATCCAGCTCCTCGCCGCCCACGGATTTCCCGTCCCTGCCCGGCTGTTCCAGACGCTGATGCCCCCCGCCGTGGTCGTCTCCGTCGGCCATATGCTGGACCGACCAGGCCGGGCCGCCCCACGCTTCCCGCCATCCCAGGAGGCCGATATCGGCCTTGAGATCGCTCGGCACTTGGGCGAGATGGATGCCCGGATCGGCTACTGCTCGGCGGCCTGCGGGTCAGACCTGCTGTTCATCGAGGGGATGTACGCGCGCAATGCCGAGGTCCATGTCGTGCTGCCCTACTCCGCCACCGACTTCCTTGAAGCCAGCGTCCGCTATGCCGGCCCGCACTGGGTCACACGCTTCGAGCAGGCGCTGGAGCGGGCCGCTTCGGTCAAGTACCTGAGCGAAGAGTCCGTGCAGGGCGACGATAGCCTTTTCGCATGGATGGGCCGGATGCTGCTCGGGTACGCGACATTGGCTGCCCAGCCTTTGCAGGCTGACCCCGTCCTGCTGGCCGTTTGGGACGGGCGGGCGAGTGCGTTTGTCGGCGGGACGGCGGACCTGGTGGCGGACTGGCCCGACCCGGCCCGCCGCCGCGTCATCCCGCTCGGCCCCCCGCCCCGCCCTGGCGTCACGCCTGCCCCGCACGCCGCGCAAGCGCACGCGCCGCGCACCCAGGCCGCGATCCGGCGTCAGGTCAAGACCTTGCTCTTCGCTGATGTCGTCGGCTACAGCCAGATCCAGGAAGACCGGATGCCGGCCTTCATGTTCAGCTTCCTGGAGCGCGTGGCCGGCCACTTGCCGCCGATATCGGGCTTCGTCAACACCTGGGGGGACGCTATCTTCGTCCTCATGGACGACGCGACCCGGCTGGCGGAATATGCCCTGGCGCTCCAGGAGGTCGTCTGCGGCACCGACTGGACCGAGTACGGCCTGCCCCGCGAGATGAGCATTCGCATCGGCCTGCACGCCGGACCGGTCTTCGAGGGAATTGACCCGATTACGGGCGCGCTCAACTATTACGGCTCCCATGTCAACCGCGCCGCCCGGATCGAGCCGATCACGGTGCCGGGCAACATCTACGCCTCGGAGCAGTTCGCCGCCCTGCTGACGGCGGAGCAGCAGGGCGCCGCCCACGCGGCCCGCTTGGCGGGTCAGGAATGGCAGCCGGCCTTCGCCTGCGAGTACATCGGCACACTCGACTTGGCCCGCGACTTCGGCAGCCTGCCGACCTACCACCTGCGCCGTTTCCAGGCCGCCGCGTTCCACGAGGCCGGCGCGAATCACCGCAATGGGCTGGTGTAATCTGGTATAATAGACCAGAGGTTTTATCATGTTATTAGGTGTGGAACGTTTGGTGGATTTGGTCGGCCCGCATCTGTCCGCGCTGCCGGCCCTGACGCCGCAGCAGTTGACCGAAGCGGTGCGGGCCGGGGATGTGGATACCCTGGGCCGGGCGCAGGGCCACTTTGCGGCCACGGCTCGCGATGGGCAGACGGTGCGGATGGCGCGCACAGTCGGCGCCCCTCTGCGCTACTTCGTCGCCAAGATGTTTCACGGGCCGTTCCTGATTTCCTCCGACCGCATTGACTCGCTGTTTGAGTGGTGCCGCTCGGAAAAGATCGGCTGGCAGTTCGACCCGCTCTACACGCGCATGGTGCCCGCGCACTATTTGATCGAGATAGACCAGATCGGCTGCCCCGACCCCGCCCCGCGCTACCACCGGTTCTTTCACCCTTCTATCGGCACAGGTCCCGCCGACGTGGACGCCCTGGGCACGGCCTATGTCGCGGCGGCACTGGATGCGTTGACACGCTGGCTCGGCGCGATCCCCGACGGCGAACCGATCGGCCTGGCCTTCTCGGGCGGCGTGGACAGCACCTCGGTCTTCCTGCTGGCCCGTCATGCCCTCACCCAGATGGGCCGTGACCCAGACCTCGTCCGCGGCTTCACCCTGGACCTCGGCGGCGGTCAGGACGCCGCTCAAGCCGAAGGCATCGTGCGCGAGCTAGGGCTGACGGACCAGTGGGAGGTCATCCACGCCCCCGCCGAGTCGGTTGACATGGAAGAAGCCATCCGGGTCATCGAGGATTACCATCCCCTCGATGTCGAGTGCGCCGCCGTCGCCCTGTGCCTACTGCGCGGCATCCGGGAGCGCTATCCCCGCCTCAAGTATTTGCTCGACGGCGACGGTGGCGACGAGAACCTGAAGGACTACCCGCTGGAGGACTCGGACCTCACCCTGTCCAGCGTCCTGCGGAACCCCCTTCTCTACCAGGAAGGCTGGGGCGTGGACGCCATCAAGCATAGCCTGACCTATTCGGGCGGCTTGTCGCGCTCCTACGTCCGCACTTACGCGCCGGGGCAGCACTTCGGCTTCGACTCTTTCTCCCCTTACACCGACCGCGCTGCGCTGGCCGCTTCGCTTGCCATTCCCTTCGAGGAAATCCTGGACGGCAGCGTCGAGCGGTTGTACACCTTGAAGGCCGACATCGTCCGGGCGGGCGTGCAAGCGGTGACCGGGATCGCCATGCCCACCCCGCCCAAGCGCCGGTTTCAGGACGGCGTCGGCGGCGATGTCAACGGCGCGGGCGGCGACACCTACCGCAAGTGGCGCGTCAGCAAAGCGTGGTGCCGCTCGGTCTTCCTGCGCCAGTGGCAGGACCGGCTGCGCGAAGCCTGGGATCCGGCGGGCGAGCGCTTCTCGGGCAACGACCTGTCGCGTCCGTTCCCCGTCGCCCGATGACGCTCTATCCGACTTCTCCGAGTGAGCGCACCCGCTGGATCGTGGAACGGCGCGGCCCGAAGAACACCTTGGACCCGATGCGGCCCTACGCCTACTTGTGGGAGGAGGAGGCGGGGCAATCGGGCGAGGCCATCTCGACGGCGACGGTCTTCCTGACCAATCGCGAATGCCCGTATCGCTGCCTGATGTGCGACCTATGGCAGAACACGCTGGACGAGCGAGTTCCGAGCGGTGCCGTCGCCGCGCAGGTTCGGTATGCACTCGAACGTCTGCCGCCCGCGCGCCAGATCAAGCTCTACAACGCCGGCAGCTTCTTCGATCCGCAGGCCATCCCGCCCGGAGACTACGCCGAGATCGCCGAGGCCGTGCGCGGCTTCGAGCGCATAGTCGTCGAGTGTCACCCTGCCCTGCTGGGGGACCGCTGCCTGCGGTTTCGTGATTTGCTAGCCGGGCGCCTGGAGGTCGCCGTCGGCCTGGAAACCGTCCACCCGGACGTCCTGGCTCGATTGAACAAGCGGTTTACCGTGGCGGACTTCCAGCGGGCGGCGGCCTTTCTTGGCGCTAACGAAATCGCCCTGCGCGTCTTTCTGCTCCTGCGCCCCCCCTTCCTAACCGAAGCCGAAGGCGTTATTTGGGCCAAGCGCTCCCTCGATACCGCCTTTGAGGGCGGCGCATCGGTCTGCTGCGTCATCCCGACGCGGGCCGGGAACGGCGCGATGGAGGCGCTGGCCGTATCCGGTGACTACACTCCGCCTACTCTATCCTCACTGGAAGCGGTCCAGGAATACGGCCTGGGGCTGGCGAAGGGCCGCGTCTTCGCGGACCTGTGGGACATCGAGAAGTTCTACACCTGCACCTGTTCACCCGCCCGCGCCGCCCGGCTGGCCGAAATGAACCAGACGCAGCGGGTGCCAGCGCCCGTTTTGTGCGAGGGATGCGGGCAAGAGAGGAGGGCGCGATGAATCGCGCCCATACACGGATGGCGTAGGGGCGGGGT
>JANLUQ010000056.1:0-2122 GCA_031363565.1 Armatimonadota bacterium
CAGACGGCCTGGTCGCCGAACTGCTGCGCTGGCGGCGCTTCTGCCGGGTGGACGGCGGCCCGGAGCTACGGGCACGGATGGCCGAAGAGGTCCAGGCGATGGCCGCGCTCTACGAGTGACAGCCCTAAAAATTACCGTAAACTTTTGACTGCCTGTTGTACGAGTGACACGCATGCTGTCACCCGACTTGTGTTATCATTCACTTAGGAGAACAGAAGTTTGGACACTTTATCTAGGCCTCGGTGGGTAGCGCACACGCCGTCGAAACAGAACCCGCGCTGGCATTTGCTGACCGAACACGTCTTTGGTGTGACCGACAAAGCGACAGCGTTTGCGGTAGCCCTCGATAGTTCTGGAGTGGCACCCGCGTGGGCGAGCTATCTGGGCCTTCTGCACGACCTGGGCAAGTTTACGGACAAGTTCCAGACCTACCTCTGGGATTGCCATCAGGCAGATTGCGGGATCGGCACCCAGCCCAAACCCGGCTCGGCACCGCACAAGCAGATGGGGGCACTGGCCGCGCTAGAGGACCTGAAGGACGCGGCGGAAATGTTTGCCCTGCCCATCTATGGACATCATGGCGGGATGGTGATGCCGTCGGAAACCCGTAACAAGGCCCTGGAAAAGACGACCTCTGCTGAGGTCGCCCTGCTCCGGCGTCGGGCTGCGGAGGTAGACCCGCGCCTGGCGGCGGTTCCACCCGATCTAGCAGCTCTTGCCGCCTCGCCGCACGCCAAGTCCCTGTACGGGGCGGAGATGTTTCTGCGGATGCTGTTCTCATGCCTGACCGATGCCGACGCGCTGGACACCGAGGCGCACATGAACCCATCCGAGACGGAGAGGCGGCAAGCAGACGCGCTCGGCATTCCCGAGCTGCGCGACCTACTGCGTGACCGGCAGGAACGTGACTTCGCCGGCACGGAGCCGTCCGTCGTCAACCGGGTGCGGCGGGAGGTCTATGACGCCTGCCTGACGGCGGCCCACCTCCCGCCCGGAGTCTTCGACCTGACCGTCCCGACCGGGGGCGGCAAAACACGCTCCGGGCTGGCCTTCGCGCTGGAACACGCCGCACAGCACGGCCTGCGGCGCGTCGTCTACGCCATCCCCTACACCAGCATCGTGGATCAGACCGCCCAGGTCTTCCGTGACCTGTTCGGCGACGCGCCGGGCACCATCCTGGAACACCATTCCGCCATCGAGCCGAAGCCGCTCAAACGAGAAGGAGAGGAAGCCGACGGGGGCGACGAGCCCGAGCTGTGGCGGCGGCTCGCGGCGCAGAACTGGGATGCGCCGCTGGTCGTGACCACGACTGTACAGCTCTTTGAAAGCCTCTTCTCCAATCGCCCCGGTGCCTGCCGGAAGCTGCACCGGCTGGCACAATCCGTGATCGTGCTGGACGAGGTGCAGACCCTGCCTGCCCACCTGCTGACGCCGCTGATAGACGGACTGAAGACGCTGGCAGCCAACTTCGGCGTCACGGTCGTGCTCTGCACCGCGACCCAGCCTGCCCTAGCAGGTAAAGTGTCTCCTTTCCTGGATGGCTTCGCGTCGGTGCAGCCGATCATCCCGCAAGCCGACCGGGACCGGCACTTCGGCCTTCTCCGGCGCGTCCGCTACCGCGTCGAGGCGGACGAGTGGGATTGGGAGCGGGTGGCTGCGGAAATGCGACAGGGAACGTCGTGCCTGTGCATCCTGAATACCCGCCGCCAGGCCCGCCAGGTCCTGGACGTTCTGGACCCGAACCGGGACGATCAAACCGTTTTCCACCTCTCCACGCTGATGTGCGGCCACCATCGCCGGGCCGTGCTGGCCCAGGTACGCGAACGGCTCAAAAGCGCCCTGCCGACACTCCTTGTCAGTACGAGCCTCGTCGAATGCGGGGTTGACCTGGACTTCCCGCGCGTCCTCCGCGCCGTCGGGCCGCTGGACCGGATCATACAGGCCGCCGGGCGCTGCAACCGCGAGGGGCGACGCGCACGGGACGAAAGCGAGGTCGTCATCTTCACGCCCCAGGAAGGCGGTGCCCCCGGCGGCCTGTACCTGACTGCCCTGCGCGGGACCATTAACTTGTACCGGCAGATGCAGGCGAAGGGGCAAGAGATTGATTTCGACGATCCTGCCC
>JANLUQ010000057.1:0-2443 GCA_031363565.1 Armatimonadota bacterium
CGCCATGCTGATCGTCGGCGCACTCCAGGTCTTTGGACTGCTGGACTTGCAGTTCTCTAACTTCCGTGACATGCTCTTCACGGGCCTCTGGGCGGGCATCGCCGCCGCCCTGCCCCTGCTGGCATCCCAGAAGAGCGAGGCGCGACGATGAGGCCCGAAACGATGAAGCCCGGGGCGAGTCGCTCCCGGCTGGTCGCCCGTAACGTCCTGGCGACGCTGGCCTCGCAGCTCCTCTCCTGGGGCATGAGCTTCGTCCTGACGGTCTACCTGACGCGCTATGTCGGCGCGCATGGCCTGGGCCTGCTGACGCTGGCCGGCTCGTTCGCTGGCGTGTTCGCCATCGCCATGACGTTGGGAACTTCGACCGTCCTGACCCGCGATATCGCGCGGGACACGACCCGGACAGCGGATCTGACACTGGCGGCGCTGGCGATGCGCCTGCCGATCGGCCTGCTCTCCATCGGGGCCGGCTGGGCCGTCGCCTATGCGCTGGGCTACGGGCCGTCCGTGCGCCTCCTCCTCGTCGTCGCACTGGCGGCCATGCTCGTCGGGATGCTCAACGACGCCCTGGGATCGGCCCTGCGCGGCTTGCAGGAGATCCCGCGCCAGAATGCTGCCGCGCTGGCCGACAAGGCGGTGATGTCCGTCCTCGTCGTCCTGCTCATCCGAGGCCATGCGCCGCTATGGATGCTGGCCGGGGCGGGAGGCGTCAGCGCGTGTGTCGCCCTGCTCGTCAACGCCTCGGCGTTCGGGCCGTACTGGAAGTCCATGCAGTGGCCGTCTGCGGTCACGGTCCGCGCGCTGGCCCGGCAGGGGGTGCCGTTCCTGACGACGGCCATTTTCGTCGCTGTCTACGGCAACTGTGACGCTCTGCTGATGTCCAAACTGAGCAGCTTCGAGGCTATCGGCTGGTATGGGCTGGCGAAGCGGCTCGGCGGGACTGCACTCTTCCTCCCCGTCGCCCTGACCAGCGCGATGCTGCCCGCCCTATCCCGCGTCTTCCACGAAGAGCGGCGCGCGTTCGAGGGCGCGGCCCAACGCATGTTCAACTTCATGGTCATCTGCGCCGTCCCCTTCGCCGCCGTCCTGGTCATGGCCCCCGGCCGGATCATTGCCCTGGTCGTGGGCCACAAGGCGGGCTTTGCGCCCGCTGCTCCCGTCCTGATGATCCTGGGCGCGGCGATCATCCTGTGGTTCGTATCCCAGGCGGCCGTGACCGTCCTGATCGCCAGCGACCGACAGGCGGCCCTCAGCCGTATCACCGCCGTCTCCGCCCTGATCTGCGTGCCCGTGACTGGGACGCTGATCTTCGTGACCCAACACGCACTCCACAACGGGGCGATCGGCGCGGTCCTCGGCGACGTGTTGATCGAGGCATATATGGTCACAGCCTACCTGCGCGCCCTGCCCACCGGCTCCGTGAGTGGCGGCAGCTTCGGCACGCTGGCGCGGGCTGCTGCCGCCGCTCTGCCGCTCGTGGGCCTGTTCTACCTCGTCCATGACCGCCAGGGCCTGCTGCTCCTAGTCCCCGGCCTGCTCCTGTACATCCCTCTGTGCTGGCTGTTGCGCTGCCTCCATCCTTCAGATGTCCAGATGGTGCGGCAGATCTGGAAAGGCCGTGTGGGAGCCTGATGAACATTCCCCCCAAAGTGTCCGTGCTCATCTGCACCCGCAACCGGCCGCAGGATCTGGCACTCGCCCTGCCTACGGTGCTCGCGAACGATTACCCCGACTACGAGGTCATCGTCGTGGACCAGAGCGACGGCCGCGAGACGGCCGACGTCGTCCTCTCCCACCAGGACCTTCACCCTCGCCTGCGCTACGTGCCGACTGAGACGCGCGGCCTAAGCGCGGCGCGGAACCTCGCGGTCGGGCTGACCCAGGGCGAGATCATCGCCTTCACCGACGACGACTGCGAGGCACCCATAGACTGGGTCACCGGGATCGTCCGCGTGTTCGCCGAAAATCCTGAGTTTGGCCTGATCTTTGGGCAGGTCCATATGTCGCCGGAACACGCGGGCCTGGATGTCACGGTCCCCTGCTTCTACTTCGACACGCGCCGCGTCCTGACGCGTGGGGAGGTCTTCGGCATGGGCGCGAACATGGCTTTCCGGCGGAGCGCCTGGGAGCGCGTGGGCATCTACGATACCGCCCTCGGCGCCGGCGGCGTCTTCCCCGGCGGGGAGGACTTTGACTTTTCCTACCGCGCCCAGCGGCTGGGCCTGATGATCGTGGCCGAGCCGTCCGTGGTCCTCGTCCACCGGGCGTTCCGAACGGAGGACCGCTGGCGCGCGGTTATGCGGAGCTACGGGACGGGCGATGCTGCCTTCTATGCCAAGCACGCCCGCTGCGGCGATGGTTGGGCGGCCCGCGTCCTGTTCGCCCGGATCGTCCGCACTGGGCTGCGGGCCGCAGCCAAGGCGCTGCTGCGCCGGAGGCCGAA
>JANLUQ010000504.1:0-7401 GCA_031363565.1 Armatimonadota bacterium
GGTGAGGGGTGAGACTCGGTTCTCGGAAGCCTGCCGTGACCGGAGAGCCTCCACCAAGACGTGCCCTGGCCCCACCACACCCCCTTCCCTCCGAGGGGAGGGTCGGCGCTTGCGCCGGGGAGAGGATCAGATCCCTCCGAGGGGAGGGTCGGCGCTTGCGCCGGGGAGAGGATCCGCACTCCCACCGTCATGCCGCCTCCACCGTCACCGGCCCGAACTCGCCGTAGCCTGCCTCCGCCAGCAGGCCGATGGCCCCGCGCGTTGGCAGGTCGGCCCCCGTTGCCGTCAGGGCCGCATTGCCATAGGTCGCCGTGATGCCGGACGCCGTGATGGTCAGCGAGACCCTCTGCGCTTCCTCCATCGCCCAGGTCGCCTCCGACTCGGCCAGGACGCGGCGGACATCGTCGCGCTGCTCGATCAGGCGGACGCGGTGGTCCTCGTCCAGCACCAAGGCGACGTAGCGGCGCAGGCCGCGCACGGCCCCGGCCAGCCCCAGGCGCTTCGCCAGGTGTGGGACGAGGAGCGCCGAGACCGTGTAGCCCGTCCATTCCCATTCGCCCTGCGTCACCAGGCCAATGCCCTCGTCCTGGATGACCTGGTAGGCCAGGCCCTCCCCCCAGGACGCCTCGAAGTGCGAAACGGCGTTCACCCAGGCCCGTTTCCACAAGTCCCCCGGCGCGTCCCGGCCCAGTGTCACGGTCGGGACGCCGTCCCAGGTCAGGCGGTCGAGGAGGACGGCCCCGGATGTGGGCGCATCGGCGGTGATCTCGATGCCGACGACGGCGACGGGCCGGCCCGCCGTGTCCGGGACCGTCAAAGTCAGGGCCGCCGTGCCGCCCGGCGCCAGGGCGGCATCTTCGCCCCCGCTCAGTATCAAAGCGTCCCCCTCGCCGTGGAGGCCGACATACAGGCGGGCCGTGACCGGGCTGGACAGGTCCGCGCCGCCCTCGACCGTGGCCGTGACCGTCTGGCCGGAGTAGAGGGTGGGGCTGCACACCAGCTCATAGCCGCCCATCGTCAGGGCGGAGGGCGGGATAAAGGTCGCCGTCGAGGCCCGCACCACCTGCCCCGATTCCGCCTGCCCCGATTCCGCCTGCCCCGATGCCGATTGATGCAGGCGCAAGGCCAGCTTGCCGCCCTCATTGATAACCGTCAGCATCCTCTCCGCCTCGGGCGCGTCTTCGGCCTGGAACCCCTGGACCGAGCCGGGCAAGGAGAAATGGAACCGCGCCCCGCCCTTGGGGGCGACTTGGGGCAGGCCCGCCAGTCCGCGCCCCATGTTGACCAGGCAGTAGGCCTCGCGCAAAGCGTCCGTGATGCACCGCCCGCCGTCCGCCGTGGGCAGGAAAAGGCGGTCGGCCACTGGCCCGCGCCAGTCCGGTCCGGCATCAATGCCCGCCAGGCCGTTCTTGATGCCCAGCAGGCAGCCGACATTGCCCGAATTGCAGTCGGTGTCCCAGCCCGCCGTGTTGGTGATCATCAGGGACCTTTGGAAGTCGTTTTGCCCATGCAGCAGGCCCAGCAGGATGACGGCATGGTTCGGGACCATATGACAGTTGCCGCCGAATTTGTCATAGCCATAGTGGGCCTGGATCTGCCCAAGCGTCGCCCGCCAATCATCGCCGTTCGAGGCTGCCCACCCGCGCATATCGCCGATCAGCCGAGAGATCACGCTCTCTTTAGGGATCAGGGCGGCCGCCGTGTCCAGCAGGGCGTTCAGGTCAGGCTCGACGAAGGCCTCCGCCACCATCGCCGCAATCACCTGCGCGCCGTAGACCGCCTCGCCGTCGTGCGAGACGCTCGCGGCCAGCCCCGCAAAATGGGCGGCTTTGGCCGGGTCGCCGGGGCAGACCATCCCCCAGCCGTCTATGAAGATCTGCGCCCCGATCTGCTCGGCGACGATCTTTCCGTTGGTGGCGATGCTCCCGCTATCCGGCGCTTTGAGGCCCGCCTTCAGCCGCAGGAACGCCGTGTGCTCGCTCGACATGCCCAGGCCGCCCCACCACAGAATGGTCCGGTCTTCGATGATGGTGTTCAGCCACCAGTCGCCGATCTGTGCCGCCGTCAGGGCCGGGTCGTTCCCGTTCTCGGCCAGGGCGCGCACAAACGCAAAGGTCCCCGAGATGTCATCATCGGTGACGATGAGGGGCGCGTTCAAAGTCTCGTGGACGTAATAGTCCACCTCGCCTAATTCGCGCTCGATCTTCTCGTTGGACCAGCCCTCAATCGGCCGGCCGAGATAAACGCCGATGATCTTTCCGAGGACGCCCGCATAGACGCGCGCCTCATAGTCGGGTGGAATTGGCATTGGGTGACTCCAGTGTCGGCAGTATGGTAGGGCAGTCGTTCGCCAGGGGGCGTGCGTTCTCCTGCCGAAACACGGCCCCGCGCAAGGTCATTCACAATCGGTCTGAGTCTGCGAAGGGGAGGGGGTTATTGGGGCGACCTCGCGCCCCTGCTGCTGCGGCTCAACCGCCGGAAAACAGAACTAAATGGCCTCGTGGTATAATAGAGATAATCGCCGGCTGAAACGACTACTCCCTCGCTGTAAACGGCAGGACTGGAAAAAACCATGAAACTCCGCAGTCCCAGAACGATCTTGTCCCGAATAATCTTGTCCCAAACAATCTTGATGGCCCTCATCGCCGTCCTGGCGGCGGCCATGCCCTGCGGCGCCGCGCCCGCCGCCGGGCCTGGGCTGACGGTGAACGCGAAGGGTATCCTGCTCCGCGCCGGGCGGCCTTATCGGGGAATCGGGGTCAACTACTTCAATGCCTTCTACCGGACACTCCTGACGCCGGGCGACACCAGCTACGAGGCCGGGTTCGGGACGCTCCATGGCCTGGGCATCCCCTTCTGCCGGATGATGGGCGGGGGCTTTTGGCCCACTGAGCAGAGGCTGTACCACGATGACCCGCACGAGTTCTTCCGCCGGTTCGATGCCGTGGTCCGGTCCGCCGAGCGCAATCATGTCGGGCTGATCCCAAGCCTCTTCTGGAACGAGTCCACCGTGCCGGACCTTGTCGGCGAGCCGGTGAGCGCGTGGGCCGACCCGAAGAGCCGGACGCGGGCATACATGCGCGGCTATGTGCGCGACGTGGTGGGCCGCTACCGCCATTCACCCGCCGTCTGGGGCTGGGAGTTCGGCAACGAGTTCAACCTGAGCGCCGCCCTGCCCAATGCCGTCGAAAACCGGCCGCAAGTCGCCCCCGCCCTGGGCACCCCCGCCAGCCGGAGCGCGCGGGATGAGATGACATATGCGGACATCCGCGCCGCCTTCGCCGCCTTCGCCCAAGAAGTGCGCCGGTACGACCCCGACCGCCTCATTTCGACGGGCGACAGCTTCCCGCGCGAGTCGGCTTGGCACAACCAGGCGGAGAAGACATGGAGGGTGGACACGCCCGCCCAGGCGGCCCTGATGCTGCGCGCGGACAACCCGGCCCCCACCGACGTAATCAGCGTCCACGCCTACGGGGACTGCGCTGCGACGATCCGCACCGACGCCGCCTGGGGGCGGCAGTGGGGGAAGCCGCTGTTCGTCGGCGAGTTCGGGGCGCCGGGGCCGCCGGGCAAGAGCGACGCGGAGTTCCGGTCCCTCCTCAAAGCCATCGAAGACGCCGGCGTCCCACTGGCCGCCCTCTGGGTCTATGACTTTTCCCGCCAGGATGCCGACTTCAACGTGACCGCGGCGAACGGCCGCGCATACCAGCTGCAAGCGGTCTCCGAGGCGAACGTGCGGCTGCGGGCTGAGTGCGCGGCAAGCGCCGCCCCGGCGAAGCAGCGTCTGCAACCTTCCGGGCGGCAGCGTCTGCAACCTTCCGGGCGGCGGCGTGTCCCATAACACAGGAGGCAAAATCCACGCGCCGGGCCTCCCGAACCCGAAGAACGGACCTGGAAGAACGGACCCGGAAGCATCGTCGGGATGCACCGGGTCGAGGTGGGTTCGCCGGTCAGTAAAGTCAGCTCCAGCAAAGCGCCGCTGACTGAATGGAGCAGCCCATGTCCGCCCTGCGCTCGCCGCTCTTCCGCACCGCTCTCACGCTCGGCCTTCTCGGGCTATTGGTCCTGAGCATTTTTTCCCTCTCGAACATCGTCTCAGCCTCCTGGCGGAGCGACCGGCAGGAGGGGGCGCTCTACAAGCGTTCCCCCGGCTGCTTCCCGCGCCTGGACCCTTCCCAAGTTGATGCAACCCTGCCGCCATGCCGCAGCGTCACCCGGATTGTCACCGCCAAGCCGCAGAATACGGTGGTAGACAATTACCGGGGGCGTGACTACCCGAAAACGCGCCGCTTCCTGACCTTGCGGGACGCCGATGGGCAATCCCAAACGGTGGGCGACATCTACGCGGATATGTGGAACTCGATCCGCGTCGGCGACCTGGTCTCGGTCACCCTCTGGCGCGGTCAGGTGCGTGAGGTCAGCGCTAACGGTTCCAGTTCCCCCATTTTCGATGAAACGCAGTGGAACCATGTCACGGCAGAGCTGTGGCCCTGGGCCATCATCGCCCTGCTCTGCTCGGCCTCCCTCAGCTTGCTGTGGCGGCTTAGCCGAGGCCAGAGAGACTTCGGGTTCTTCCTGGGTGGTTGGTAGGAGGAGGCCTCCGCGCCTGCCCTCCTTGCTTTCCCCCTCTTCTTGGCGCTATAATAATCTTGGCGCTATAATAAAGTCGTCCCCCCGCATTCATCGCCGAGTGCCTCCTTCCAAAGCGAAAGGCGTTCCCCATGGCGACTACCCAAACCGAAACTGCCCACGAGGCGTCGCAGGCCGCCTCCGTCCTGGCACGCGCCGGGCAGCGGGTCACGCCTCGCGCGGTCCTGACCGGGCTTGCCTGCGCCCTGCTCGTCTGTGGCGTCACGCCCTACAATGACTATGCCGTGGCGGCCACTTACCTCTCCGGCAACTTCTTCCCTATCGGCGCTTTGGCCGCCGTTCTGCTGCTCGTGCTGGTGGTCAACCCGGTGCTGATCAGGCTGAGGCCCCTCCCGCCCACCCCAATAAAACCCCCAATAAACCCCCCACTAATGGCGCAGCTGCACCCGACGGGGGAGCCGGAGGGGAAAGGTCAAGAGCAGAGGGCGCAGCAAGCGGCGCCCCTACATATTCGGCTCCCCCAGAATTGGGGGTCTTATTGGGGTGGGCGGAAGGGGCCTCGTCTTCCCCAGCCATTCACGCCCGGCGAGATATTGACGGTCTGGGCCATGGTCATCATCGCGGCGGGCATCCCTTCCAGTGGCCTGATGCGCTATTTGCTGCCCCACCTCGTCGCGCCCCACTACTATGCCACGCGTACGAACCACTGGGAGGGCCTGTTCCTGGCCCACCTGCCCTCCTATCTGTTCGTCACCGACCCGGAGGCCGTGCGGGCCTTCTTCGAGGGTGTCCACCGGGGCCAGCCTATTCCATGGGGCGCCTGGGCCACCCCGCTGGCCTGGTGGAGTGTGTTCGTCGCCTGCCTGTTCACGTCGTTCTTCTGCCTGGCGACCTTGCTGCGAAAGCCCTGGGTCGAGCATGAGCGGCTGGCCTTTCCCCTAGTCAAACTGCCCGTCCTGCTGGCCGAGACGCCCGCGCCGGGTCAAGCGTTTAATAGCCTCCTGCGGTCGCCCCTGCTGTGGGTCGCTGTTGCCCTGGTGACGGCCCTGCACACGGTCAAGGGCCTGCACCAGTTCTACCCGACCATCCCGGACATCCCCCTGGTCTGGCATGCCACAGACTATCTCCACGGGCGGCCCTGGGACGGCATGGGAGACACGGCCCTGTTCGTCTGGCCACTCGTCATCGGCTTCTCCTTCCTGATGTCCAGCGAAGTCTGCCTGTCTTTGTGGCTGTTCTACCTGCTGTTCCGCGCCGAGGTCCTGGTCGGCGTCCTCTATGCCTGGGACATGGGCGGGACGGGGACCGGCTTCACGATGGGGCCGGCCTACACCGTCTACCCGGAGGTCGGTGGGGCGCTGGCATTGGCCTTCTGGACGGTCTGGACCATGCGCGGGCACCTGGGCGATGTCTGGCGCAAGGCCGTTTCCAATGCGCCCGATGTGGATGACTCGGGCGAGCCGCTGTCATACCGCTTCGCCCTCTTCGGGCTGGCCGGCGGCTATGCGGGCCTGTTCGCCTGGCTGACCCTGGCTGCCCGGATGCAGCCCGCGATGGCTGGGGGCGTTCTGCTGGGCAGTCTGGTCATCTTCCTGCTGCTGTCCTGGCTGGTCGCGCAGGCGGGCCTGCTGTTCGTCACCCAGGCATTCGCCCCCTCCCAGATCATGACGATGCTTGGTGGCGGCCTGCCCTTCGACGCCCGCTCCCTCGTCCTCGGCTCCCTGGTCGAGCACATCGGCTGGCAGGATTCGCGCGAGTTCATGCTGCCGCCCCTGCTGAACTCCTTCAAAGGCGCCGCCGAGACCGGCCTTTCCGCACGGTCCCTGACGCGCGCCCTGGCCCTGTGCGTCTTGGCCGCCGTCCTCGTGTCCGGGGCGGTCTCGCTCTGGCTGCCCTACACGCACGGTGGGGCTTTGGCCCTCCAAAACCCCTGGATGTACAAGTCCGCGCCCCAGATCTCGTTCACCTGGGCCGCCTCTCAGGTAAACAACCCGCACTCGCCCCAGGCCGGCGGCGCGGCCCAAATGGCGGCGGGCGCGGCCTTCATCCTGGCCCTGTTCCTCTGCCGCGCCTATGTCCCCGCGCTGGGCCTGCACCCGGCGGGCTTCCTGGTCGCCGCCTCCTATGCCCTCTATGAGCTATGGTTCTCCCTGTTCCTGGGCTGGCTGCTGAAAGTCCCCCTGGTCCGCTACGGCGGGATGCGCGGCTACCGCCTGGCCCTGCCCTTCTTCCTGGGCCTCATTTTGGGCGACTGCCTGAACGCCCTCGCCTGGGTCGCCGTCGGCCTGGCGACCGGCAAAGGCTACCAGCTCATGCCGGGGTGAAGACGCCCTGCTGCGTCCGGTAACGCTGTGTTCAATAACACTGTAGGGGCGCGGCAAGCAGCGCCCCTACCCCTTCAGCAGCGTCTTGACCGCCGACTTCCCGGACTGCGAAGCCCCGTCTTTGTCCCCCTGCCGCGTCAGCACCGGCTCGCCCGAGGAGGGCCAGCGACGGGCCAGGACCTCGTGCAGGGCCAGGCAGGTGATCAGCCACGGGACACCCGCCGTCCACCCTGCCAGCACATCGGTGGGAAAGTGGACCCCGACATAGACCCGCGAGACGCCGATCAGGAAGACGACCAGGACGGTGACGATCCGCACCAGGAGCCGCGCCGCCCGGTTCTTGAACAGGTGCAGCACGAAGTACCCGAGCAGCCCGTACACTACCATCGCGATCAAGGAATGGCCGGAGGGGAACGAGAAGCCCGCCTCATGCAGGAGCGGCGTGAAGAACGAGGGCCGTGGCCGCTTGACAATCAGTTTGACGCCT
>JANLUQ010000061.1:0-3593 GCA_031363565.1 Armatimonadota bacterium
CAGGATTGACTGGCGCTTCACGACCGAGGATGCCCGCATCAAGTTGAAGCGCCTCTACCCTACTATTCTACCGTGAAGGCCTACTAGCCATGCCCTCAAAGGTTTCTGCATGTCCTGCTTATTGAGGGACATGCAAAAACGCGCCCGCCAGAGACGCCGCCGCACCAGAGCCAGGGCATCCACGAAGGTCGGCTGCTCTTTGACGTACCAGGCCGCTTGCCGGGTGGGCCGCGTGTCCATGTGTGGATGAGCCAGCAGCGCCACCAGCGAGAACAGCCCCAGCAGGGCAGGCGTCGTGCGTGCTATCGCCTGGTCATTCCATTGCCGCTGGGTCTCCACGCCCAGATGGGTACGCACCTGCTGGAACGTACTCTCCACTTGCCAGCGCGAGACGAACCAGGATATGATCTGGAGCGGGTCTGCTTCTAAGTCCGTGCAGAGCAGAGCTTGCGGCTCAAACTTGTTCTGCGGGTCGCGGATCAGCACCCAGCGGAGCGGGACCGGCGGCATTCCGCTGTGGTACCACACCGCCGTCTGCGAGGCAACCTCAATCGGACGCGCCGCCTGGCTGTACCAACGAGGCACCGTCAATGCTGTCCAGATGGTCTTGCTGTGGTTGAGCGCTTGTCCGAGCGTCGGCAAGCGCTTTCCCTTCTTGCGGGGCCGGCCCGTCTGTCCGGGCTTGCGCTCCGGGGCCGGCTCGTAGAGGGCCGCATCCAAACGCAGGCGTGTGATCATCGTGATGCCCTGCGCCTGACGCTGGCACCTGAGTGTCCGGCAACGATCTAGCAGGTCAAGCACGGCGTAGCCGCTGTCTGCCACCACAACCAGAGCACGGTCGGGCAGCCAGCGCCGCACCTGGCAGAGCATCTGCCGTGCCCAAACGGCCAGCGTCTTGTGGCGCTTCCCCCGCTCCTGGTGGTAGCGCTCGGAGGGAGCCAGCACGGTCAGAAACGGCAGCGCCCACACCCGCCCAGCCCACGAAATGGGAGCCAAGAGCATCACCCTAATAAAACCCCAAACTGACCCAGCGCAGGCCGCTGCTCTTGACGAAGAAGCCATGGCTAGAGCGGACGCTGTCGCGGTAGATGCCTTTGGCGGCGATCTTGTCGCCGCGTCTCCGCTCCAGCGTCTCGTCAATGCCCATGACAAGCGGGCCGCTGGGGGCGAACGTCTGAACCAGAAGCCGCAGCAGTGTTCGGGACGCGCGGCGGCTGGACCAAGCCGCCCGGTTGAGGACACGGTGATAGTTCTGGAAGTGCTTTTCCTGGGCCAGACCCATGGCCCGCAGGGCGGCGGCAACGGTCCGGGATCCGGGCGTAAGGATCGTCCCGATGAGCAGCACTTGAACGTGAGCAAAGGTGCGGGCGGTAAACAGTGGTGCAAAACTGGCTAGGACGGCTATAATATCGTCAGGCAGGGTGAGCATGGCAGGAACCTCTCTTGGCGGATTGGTTCTGGTAGCTTACCCTGTCTACCTTGCACCCTAAAATGGATAAAGTCTAGCTAACAGTCTATCCCAAAAGTCGTGATCTGCCGATACTGGAGGCATGAGCCAACCTGAAGATCAAGTCACGCCGCGCGAGCCGTTGCCCACGATCTGGGAAGTCCCCGAGGCCCTGTGGGAGAAACTGTTCCTGCCGCTGCTCACTGAACTTGACCCACCCAGCAAGATAGGCCGCCCACGCGCCGACCAGCGCCGGTGCCTGGACGGCATGATCTACCGGGCGCGCACCGGCTGTCAGTGGAACCATCTCCCCAAGGAGTTCGGCAGCGACTCAACAGTACATCGTACCGTCTGCCGCTGGGACGCGCGGGGCGTCTTTGACCGGTTGTGGGCCGTCCTGATCTACCACTGCGAAGAGTTGGACGCCGTCCACTGGGAATGGCAGGCCGCCGACGGCTGCATGAACAAGGCGCGCTTCATCGGTAAAAAGGGGGCCAAGGCGGACCGGGCCAGGCACCGGAAGGGGAACAAAGTGACCCCGAAGCCAGCCCCCAGAGCAGGCCCGAGAGCAAAGGGGTCGGCCCCAACCCCACCGACCGTGCCAAGCTGGGCGTCAAGCAGAGCCTGCTGGTCGAGGAGCGAGGCGGCCCGCTTTCTGTTTGCATCGCAGGGGCCAACATAAACGACCACCTGCTGCTGGCGGCGACGCTGGATGCCATCGTCGTGGAACGCCCCGTCCCCACGGAGGAGGCTCCGCAGCACCTGTGTCTGGACAAAGGCTATGACAACGAGCCAGCGCGTCAGGTGGTGGCGGAGCGCGGCTACCAGGAGCACATCCGGCGCATCGGCGAAGAGAAGAAAGACGAGCAGGGCGAGAAGACGCACCCGGCCCGGCGCTGGGTCGTCGAGCGTACGTTCTCGTGGCTCTCCCGCTGGCGGGGCCTGTTGATCCGCTGGGAGAAGAAGCCGGAGAACTACCTGGCGAATATGAAGATGGCCTGTGCTTTGCTCTGGTTCCGCCGGGCGTACCGAGTAGGCTCACGACTTTTGGGATAGACTGTTAGAGAGACAAGTCAATGAAATATGCCTGGGAAGTAGAACGCACTCAAGAAGAGAAGGAAGCTGCGCGCGCCGAACTGATCCGCCGCTTTTCCGACCGAGACCTCTTGACCAGCCTGATCCAGCAAGCCGTACACGAGGCCGTGTTGGAACACAAGCGTATCGGCAATCCCGTCGCTGGCTCCGTAGATGGCAAGGTTGTGATCTTCTAGCCGGAAGATATCTGACCCGCCGGTAGAGGCGCGGCGTTAAGCCGCGCCTCCCCAATGCCCCGCGCGTTCACTCCTCGACAAGACGGCCTCGGGTATAATCCCTGCCATGACCGTCTTCTCCATCACCCACCGCTCGTCGCAGACCGGCGCGCGGTGCGGGCTTTTGACCCTGCCCCATGCCCCCGAACCCATCCAAACCCCCGTCTTCATGCCCGTCGGCACGCGTGGCACGGTCAAGGCCATGACACAGGAGGAGGTGTGGGAATTGGGCTACCGGCTCATCCTCGGCAATACCTATCACCTCTACCTACGACCCGGCCATGAGTTAGTCAAGAAGGCCGGAAGCCTGCACAAGTTCATCGCCTGGGACGGCGCCATGCTGACCGACAGCGGCGGGTTTCAAGTGTTCTCGCTGGAAGAGCTTCGCAAGATCACCGAGGAGGGCGTCAAGTTCAAGTCGCATCTGGATGGGAGCGAGCACTTCTTCAGCCCGGAGCGGTCCATCGAGGTGCAGCACGCCCTGGGCGCGGACGTTATTATGGCCTTCGACGAGTGCCCGCCATACCCCTGCACCGAGGAGGCAACACGCGCGGCGACCGAGCGGACACATCGGTGGCTGGAGCGGTGCAAAGCTTACCACGACGCGCAGGAAACGGGGCAGTTATTGTTCGGTATCGCGCAGGGAGGCACCTATGAGCACCTGCGGGCCGAGAGCGCCCAGTTCGTGGCGGCCCAAGACACGCCGGGCATCGCGGTTGGGGGCGTCTCGGTGGGGGTGCCGCCGGACATGATGCAGGCGGCCGTCGGCTGGTAGGGCTGGCAGACGGAAGTCGGCGTGCCGACGCGCCGCCCAGCTTCATGGGCCCGGCCAAAGC
>JANLUQ010000526.1:0-5509 GCA_031363565.1 Armatimonadota bacterium
GGTCGTGCTGTCCGTGCCTGTCCGCAGCCCGAAGGCGTCAAAGGCGTAGGTGCCCAGCACGTTCGCACTGGCGTCAAGCCGCTGGGCGACGTTGCCGGAGGGGTCGAAGGTGTAGAAGGTGTAGAAGGTGCTGACCGTTGCCACCCGGCGCGAGAGCAGGCTGCCGCCCCAGGTGTTCGTGGCGAGGACGGTGCCGCTGCCGTCTAGCTCGCAGACGGGCTGGCTCCCGTCGTACAGGAAGTAGGTTGTGCTGCCGCCGACGGTTTTCCAGGCCCGCATCCCGTCCGACGAGTAGCCGTAGTTGGGCGTCACGGACGGGGCGGCGGGCGAGACGAACGGCTCGGCCATTGCTTCGTCGCTGGTCGGGCTGCTCCCACCCGTGTTGTAGGCGCTCACTACATAGAAGTACGGGATGCCGTTCGTCATCGCCGTATCGGTGTAGCTCGTGGTGGAACCGGTGGCGAGGGTCGTGTACGGGCCGCCGGTCGTGGTCGCCCACTGGACGGTGTAGCCCCGGACCAGGCCAGACGGTACGGCCCAGGAGAGCGAGACCTGCCCCGCGCCGGGGGTTGCTACGAGCGATGCCGGGCTGTCGGGGGGCAGCCCGAAAGGCGCGGGTGGCTACCCTCACAGACTGTTCCTATTTCTTGTACCAGGATGCCGCCTCGTTTTCACAGACTATTTCACGGACTATTTTAGCCGTTCCCCTCCTGCCACTCCTCATACGGAACGCGCGGCAGGTCGAACAGGTCCGTGGTGCGGGCGTACCAGCCGCCGCCGTGCATCCGGCCGACCAGGCCCAGCGCCTCGGTGCGGACGCGCAGGGTGTCCCGGTCCATGAACTCGTCGCGGATGTGGAGGCAGATGACCTCGGCCAGCACGATCCGGTTGTCGCCGATGGACACGACCGAGTGCAGGCGGCATTCGAGATGCACATCGGACTCGGCGAGGCGCGGGGCGAACACGAAGGCGGACGGTTGGGTCGTCAAGCGGGCGGCGTCTAGTTCGCTGACGCCCACGGGGAAGTCAATGCCACAAACGTTCATCGCCTCGGCCAGCGACTCGCCGACGAGGTTGACCACGAACTCGCCGGTCCTTTCGATGTTGGCGCGGGTGTCCTTGGGCGTGTCCATGTCCCGGTTTCCGATGCCCAGCGCGACGACGGGCGGGGAGGAGCCGAGCAGGTTGAAGAAGGAGAACGGGGCGGCGTTGACAACCCCGTCCGCGCCCAATGTCGTGACCAGGGCGATAGGGCGCGGGACGACTACGCTCGCCAGGAGCCGGTACGCCTGGGACTTGTCTTGGCCTTGGAGGTCGAATTGCATAGCGTATTATTCAGCTTTCTGGTGGATGTTTTGGGGCGGGAAGATCTCGCGCAGATAGGCAAGGTAAACGTCATCGTGGCACATGGCCTTGCCGGGACTGTCGCTGAGTTTGGCGACGGGGCGGCCACTACACCGGACCATCTTGATGACGATGGACAGCGGCTCGAAGCCCATGTCGTTGGTCAGGAACGTCCCGATGCCGAATGAGGACCGCAGCCGTCCGTGAAAGCACTTGGCCAGGGCGATGGCCTTCTCCACGTCCAGGCTGTCGCTGAAGACGGCAGACTTGGTGGTCGGGTCAATACCCATGTCCTTGTAGTGGCGGATCAGCTTCTCGCCCCACTCGTAGGGGTCACCCGAGTCGTGGCGGCAGCCATCGTAGGCCTTGCAGAACAGCTTATCGAAGTCGCGCAGGAAGGCGTCCATGCCCACCACGTCGGACAGCGCGATACCTAGGTCGCCTCGGTACTCCTGCATCCAGGTGTCGAAGGCAAACCGCTGGAAGTACGGCAGGGCGACCAGGGCCTGGCACGCCTGCAAGAACTCGTGGGCCATGGTCCCATACGGCTTCAGGTCCAATTCCCGTGCCAAGGCGATGTTGCTGGTGCCCAAAAGTTGTGGCCCAAGCCTGTCTTTCAGGGTGGCGACGACGGTCCGGTGCCAGTCTGCACGGTAACGGCGGCGCGTCCCGAAGTCAATCAGCGGCACGGGCACATCGGCGGATTGAAGCCGGGCGACCTTAGCCTCCAAGCGCCGCATCCCCTCGGCCCGGTTGGATGCGTCGTCCGGCTGGGTGTGCCGGAAGTAGACCTCATTGATGATGGCGAGCAGGGGCACTTCGAACAGAATGGTCTGAAACCAGTTGCCGGCGATCCGCACTTCCAGCCGCTGCTCCGGCGGCGCGTCAGGGTGGACAGTGATTTTGACATGGTCCGCGCACAGCCGCAGGTCGGAGAGCGTGTCAATGTAGCTGTGCTTGAGGAACCGGATGGTTTTCAGGTAGGCGGCCTCGTCGTCGGTCAGCCGCAGGTCGCAGAAGGCGGCCATCTCCGCACGGATCTCGTCGGCGTAGGGCGAGAGGTCCACGCCCTTCGTCCGGCACTGGAAGGCGTATTCGACCGACACGTTGGGGAAGTGGTTCCAGACGACTTGCTGTATCGTGGCTTTATAGAGGTCGGTTTGAATGAGGGAGTCAATAATCATGGCGTTCCTTTGTGGGCAGTTTACCCGAAAGAGGCGCTTGGCACGGGGGTTCAGCCCGGTGGCCTTTGCCCGGACCTCACCGCATCGCGAACCCGGACAGCGCGCCGCCGCGCGCCATCAAGGCCTGCGGGCCGTCGCAAAGCAGCAGGCAGTCCACGCCCAGCGCGGGGTCGGCGATGACCTTCATCCCCGCCATGCTTATGCGGGCGGGGAAGATTTCCAGTTCGTCCTTATCGTTCAGGTGCAGGCAGACGCCGTGGGCCAGCGCGACGAAGTTCAGGCTGGTCGCGGCGATATCGGGGACCACACGAACATCATAAGCATCGTACTCGGCATCGAAGCGGAAGATGAGTTTTTCATAGCGGCCCACGCGGGCGGCGATCACCATCAGGACGCCGCCCTGAAGTTTGGCGTCTAAAACTTGTGCGCCGTCGAGTTCGGCCAGCCGCACCTGATGGCATCGGCCAGGTCCCGTCAAGAGGGAGGCGTACCAGGCCCCGAGCAGGCTTTGCAGGGCGACGCCCTCGAAGAGCTGCGTCGCGTTCTCTATCCAGCACGTCACCCGCTTCTCGTTGCTGGACTGCGTCTCCCACTGGTCCCGCCGGGGCGCATCCAGCCGGTAGATAAGGATAGACGGGGGAGCTGGCCGCATAGGAAACAGCGTAGACCTCAATCCATCCATCCTGCCGTCCCAGCGCGACCACGCCGTCCCCATGACAGCAGGCTGCGAACGCACCGCCCGCCGCCGTGATGGTCAGCAGGGTCGCATCCAAGTAGTCCAGGCGCAAATCCAGGCTTCGGGCGGCGCGGGCGGCCTGCTGGATAGCCGCGTCATGGAAGGCGTCCCATTCGGCGGCAACAGTGGCAGGGCTGGGCAGAGGGACCCCCACCCCCGCCCCTCCCCCGCAAGCGGGGGGGCATGATAAGCCGGGACGTGCCACAGCCCCGTGCCCGCCTCACGCCAGAAAATCCGTCGTCGTGGACAGCTTCATGCCGCGCCCGGTCATTTCGCGCAGGAAGTCGTCCTGGAACGACTCGAAGCCGGGCACGGGGCTGGTGGCGTCGGTCAGCAGCGTGATCTTGGAGACCAGGCTGTCATCGCCGAAGTTATTGGCGAGGTCACGGACGGTATTTGCCAGGCAGTGGCTGCCCGCCTCGCCCGCCACGACAACGATGTCCGCCTTCATCAAGGTCTGAATCAAAGCCGTATTGATCTGCGTGCTCGGGTCGGCGGGGTCGGGGACGTCCGCCTGGATGGCCGAGTAGTGCTCGGTCCAGATGTTGCTGCCCTTGGTGACATAGTCCACGACGGCGAAGTGCTGCTCCCATTCAGCCAGGGCGGCGAAGAGGTCGGGCATGACGGCATGGCCCGCGCTCCCGATCAGGCAATGCGGCGGCCAGATGCAAAGCGGGTAGCGGCCGTGCTTCGCGAGTGCCTGCACATAGGCCAGGGCACGCCGGTATGCGCCGGGCTGCGTCGTGGTCCACCGGCCCGACTCGACCTCGGGGGCGCTGAGGATGGTGAAGGGCGCGGGGTGGTTCCCCGCCGTATCCTTCCAGAAGATCGGGTGCGCGATGTCCACGAAGTGGTGCGAGTCGAGCGTGACATGAATGTCATCGAGCTTCGGGGCCAGCCGCCGGACCATGCGCGCTAATCGCACCGTGTCCGCCTCCGCGCCAGGGACGTAGAGCGCGCCATTAGGGTCGCAGAAATCCACCTGGGGGTCAATGATGAGCAGTTCTACTTGCATTTGTTGTGCCTCTGCCTAATAGTGTTTTATTTACGTTAACACTATACCCGAAAAACGGAATAAAGTGTTTTATTTACACTTTCTTTCAATAATCTTTTTCGCCATCCATTCCGTGCTATAATGTGGGCGCCGCGAGGCATTCTTTAGGAGATCACTATGGCCCTGACCTATGCCCCGCAATCTGTTCGCGCCTAGCTGCGCCTGGGGTGGCGTGACGGGGTGCTGTTTATCGCTGTCTTCGGGCTGCTCATCGGCGTGCTGCGGCTGGCGCACCAGATGCACGCGCCGTTTACGCCGGTCAGCACGCTGAACATTGACCTATCACCCGCCGCCCTGCCGGGCTATGCGGCCCGGTCGCTGCTGCGGATGTTCCTCGCCTTTGGCGCGAGCATCTTGTTCACCCTGGTCTACGGCTATGTCGCCGCCAACAACAAGCACGCCCAGAAGGTGCTGGTCCCACTGCTGGATATCCTCCAGTCCGTGCCCGTGCTAGGCTTCCTGTCTATCACCGTGACCGGTTTCATGGCCCTGTTTCCCGGCTCACTGATGGGGCTGGAATGCGCCAGCGTCTTCGCCATCTTCACGGGACAGGCGTGGAACATGACCTTCAGCTTCTACCAGTCGCTCCGCACCATCCCCAAGGAGCTGCGCGAGGCGGCGACGGTCTATCAGCTCACCTGGTGGCAGCGGTTCGTCAAGCTGGAAGTGCCTTTCAGCATGATCGGGCTGGTCTGGAACGGCATGATGAGCTTCGGCGGCGGGTGGTTCTTCCTGGCGGCGTCGGAGGCGATCTCGGTCCTGAACAACAACTACAAACTGCCCGGCATCGGATCGTACATGGCGACGGCGGTCGAGAAGGGGGACACGCGCGCGGTCGCCTGCGCCATCGTCACCATGATCTTGATTGTCGTCCTGGTAGACCAGCTCTTCTGGCGGCCGGTCGTGGCCTGGTCGCAGAAGTTCAAGTTCGAGCAGACCGACTCGGCCAACGAGCCGACCTCCGCTGTTCTGGACCTGCTGCGCCACTCGGCCGGCCTGGCCTGGGTGAGGGAGCGCGCCTTGGCCCCGGCGGGTCAGGCAGTCGGCAGCCTGCTGGCGCAGGGCGCGCGCTTGACGATCATCGGCCCGGCGCCGATGATCGTCAAGCGCGCTTTCCAGACCGTGCTTCTGGGCGGCATCGTCCTCTTCATCGCCTACGGCCTGTTCCGAGGGGCAGGCGAGCTGCGGGGG
>JANLUQ010000068.1:0-1670 GCA_031363565.1 Armatimonadota bacterium
ATCAAGACCGCCCCATGCGCTTCACCCGCCTATGCGCTTCACTCACGCGTGCGCTTCACCCACGCGTGCGCCTCTTCCGCCCACAGGGCGGTCGGCGTCCGCGCCCCCCAGACCTGCCGTTCACGGCGGGACTGCGTAACATCAGTGACGTAAGGCGGTACGGTCGGGGTGGAGTTAATCAAGATGGTCGGTCCCGCAGGCCGAATGTAGCTGGCGGCGACGAGGCGCTGTCCGTTGACTGCGATGGCCTCCGCCCCAGCTGCCTTCAGTTCGTTGACGACTTGGTTGATGTCGCTATCGTGGATGAGGTTGGGCAGCGCCATGCCGGGTGGCAAGTTGCGGGGGAAGGTCTTCTTGCTGTCGTTGAGTGTCACCACCACACCGGGCCCCTGCACAGGCGTTAGGCCAGCAAGTAAGCGGGCTTGGCTGAGAGCGTCGCTCCTTGTTGACGTAATCCCTCTTGACCTAAAGTTTTCCGACTGGCGCTGCCATTCTGCCGTGTGCTGCCGCAAGGCTGTCATACCCACTGTAGCCGTGTCTGAGGTGGTGAGCTGGCCGCCCCTGAGTGAGAATGAGGGATGTGTGCCCTGACGGAACCATTTTACATGCCCATCCATGAAGACGCAAGAGCTACCAGGGGCGGGCACTGCGGTGACCGCGCGCAGCGATTGGCCGATGTCGCTTGCGTTGCGTGTACCCAGGGTACTGTCGAAGGCCATTATCGTTCCTTGGGGGTCAGCGAAGGCAGCGACCGACTTCCCGGAGCAGTTGCGGTTGAGCGCATACCCGTGACGCCGGGCCAAATGCATGCTGACCAGCCCCAGCAGGAGCAGGACGGTGGATTGGAGCAGCAGGGCGAGGGTGGTGGGGAGCAGGGTGGTCATCGCGCTTCCTCCGATCCTGACTCATCGATCAACTCTCGCAGGCGGCGCATCTCGTCGGCCGAGACGTTCTCGTGCCGGAGCAGGTGCGAGACCAGGCCGTAGACCGAGCCACCGAAGACACGGGTCAAGAGGTCGCGGGCGGCCGTCTCGCTGACATCGGACTGCTGTGACAGGGAGCGGAAGACGAAGACGCGGTCGCGGCTCTCATGCGCCACAGCCCCTTTGTCTTCCAGCTTGCGGAGCAATGCCTGCGTCGTGCTGTGCGCGATGGGCGCGGACAGGTTGAGCGCGTCAGTGATCTCGCGGGCCGTCGCCTCCCCGCGTCCCCAAAAAACTTGCATGATCTGAAGTTGGACCTTGCCCATGCGGGGCGTCGGTCTCGCCATGTGCGGCTTCCATTTACCACGGTAAATGCTTGTTGTCAAGGGCCCAAAAAATATTTTTGGCGTCTTTAGCAAATCGGGGCGTTAAAGCGATATAATACCGTAATACCAAATCTACCGAAGGGGGGCGCGACCAAAATGTTTCCGACTTACTTTCCTTTAACCGCATACCGGCTGCCTCGCTTCGGCACGTCCCACGCCTGATTTCCCCTAACTGTTTAATCCTTTAGGTCCCTCCGGCCTTTCCTCGACGCGCCCGAGCCGCAGCCACTATGCTGACGGCTTTTTTGTTTGGGTGTGATCTGAGGAGATGGACATTGAAGAGTGCTTTTGCGCGCGCGCAGCGCGGCGAGCCGGCGGCGGTGGCTGCCGTCGTGGAGAGTCTGCGCCCGCGCCTGACCCG
>JANLUQ010000594.1:0-6531 GCA_031363565.1 Armatimonadota bacterium
CCCGTTTTAATCTTCCGGTCGCAGACCGGTTGGCCGCAGGCCCCCCAGACCTGCCGTTCACGGCGGGATGGCACCCGGCGGCGGGACTGCGTAACATCAGCTCTTCACTACTCCACAGGATTTTATCAATGGAACAGCCCCCGCACATCGGTGCGGGGGCTGTTTCCTCATCATCAGAGCAATAGAAAGGTGGACACCAGATGCACACCTACTTATGCACACTTTCGCCCTTGACGTCCTGTGCGGCTTCCATGATGGCCTCGGACAAGGTCGGGTGGGCGTGGATGGTGTGCATCAGCTCGTCAATCGTTGACTCCAGCTTGATCGAGACGCAGGCCTCGTGGATCAGGTCGGTGGCGTGGGGGCCGACGATGTGGACGCCTAATATCTCGCCGTACTTGGCGTCGGTGACGATCTTGACCAGGCCGACGTTCTCGTTGATCGCCATCGCCTTGCCCAAGGACTTAAAGGTGAACTTGCCGACCTTGACGTCGTACCCGGCGTCGCGTGCCTGCTGCTCGGTCAGGCCGGTGCAGGCCACTTCGGGTTCGGTATAGACGCAGTTCGGGATTGCGCGCCAGTCCATCTTGGTTTGATGGCCCAAAGCGTTCTCGGCAGCCACCTCGCCCTCGCGGGTGGCGACATGGGCTAGACCGCCGCCATAGGTGCCATGGAAAGGCTGCTCGTGAGCGGCCACGTCGCCAATGGCATAGATGTGCGGGACATTGGTCCGCATATAGTCGTCGGTGCCGATGGCGTGGCCATCGAACTGGACGCCCGCTGCTTCTAGCCCTACGCCGTCCACGAAGGCTTTGCGGCCCACGGCGACCAGCAGCTTGTCGAACACAAGCTCACCGTCGCCCTTTTCGCCCGTATACTTCAGCTTGCGGCCTGGCACGTCCACGGCGACGACCTTGGAGGAGAGAAGGAACTTGATGCCGCTCTTGATCAGCAGCTTCTGCAGCTCGCCCGAGATCTCGGTGTCAAATGCGGGCGCGTCCCGAGGGCCGTGCAGGATATTAGGGCGGAACTCGACCACGGTCACCTCGGACCCCAGGCCCCGGTAAGTGTAGGCAAACTCGCAGCCGATGACGCCGCCGCCGCCGATGATCGCCAGGCGCTTGGGGACTTCCATGGCGGACACGGCCTCGTTGCTGGTCCAGAGAGTGGTCGTGCCCAGTTTGCCCTCGGCCCGGCGCTTCTTTGCCTCACGGTTGTCAATGAAGACGTCCGAGTCGGTCCCGCCGCCATCCAGGCCCTGAATGGGAACCTTGGTGGGGACGCTGCCGGTAGCGATGATGATATTGGCGGCAGTGATCGTCTCGATCTTACCGTCCTCTAGGGTCGCCTCGACCGTGTGCGAGTCAATCAGACGCCCCTTGCCTTTGATGAACCGGACCCCGGCCTTCTTGAACAGGAACTCGACGCCGCCCACCAGGGTTTTGACGATCTTATCTTTGCGGGCCATGACCGCCCCGAAGTCGTAGCCGACCTCGCCGGTGATGGTCAGGCCAAAGTCCGCTGCGTGCCGCGCCGTCTCCAGGGCGGCGACCGATCCGATCATCGTTTTCGTCGGAATACAGCCCCAGTTAAGGCATGTTCCACCGGCATTGTCAAAATCAATACAGGCCACTTTCGCGCCCATCTTGGCCGCGTGGATGGCGGCCGGATACCCGCCTGGACCGCCGCCGATGACCATCAAATCCACATCATACTGCGCCATAAATCTTATCCTTTTGGTGCCAATTCTTCTTCGCGCGGCTGGCGCGGACCGCGACGCGGCCCCCACCCTGTTTGCCCGCCCACTTGATCCAGCGCCGCATCGGCTCGGTTACCCGCAGGGCCTCGATGGTGTTGTGCTCGCGCTCCAGCTCTTGCAGCGTGAACAAAGCGTGGATCTGCCGGTGGCAGTCCTCGCAGATCTCGACCGTCTCCCGCCCCTCCCGCGACTTGGGGATGAGGTGGTGTTTGCTGGGCATGAGAAAAGCCCCCTCGCGCTCGCAGAGGGGACAATGGAACGTTCCGCTCATGTCTTTAGTAACACCGGATTGGTGCGGTTTGTGCCTGGTGCCGGGGCTGTGGAAAGCCCCGGACCCGGATTTCAATCCGGGGGCAATCACCGTGCTGCACCTAATGAATGCCCAGGGCGGGACTCGAACCCGCATAAGGTCGCCCTCGGGGGATTTTACTTACCACTACCGCTTTCGCGGCCTGCCGCTTTATGAAGAAGCCGTTCGTGGTCTGGACTGTCTCTTCGCCGTGCCATCCGCTTCAACAGCATTCGGTTTAGGCGGCTCCTGTACAGTCTCTACACTCGACGCAATGGGATGGCCAAAGCGTCTAGCTCGGGATTGTCCTGCCCTGCTTGAAGCAGGGTTTAGAGTTCCCCGAATTAGGGAGCTGCTACAGCCGGGTTTCCCCGACTGCGACCCAATTTTCTAAGTCCCCTGTGTCTGCCATTCCACCACCCAGGCGTTGGTTGCTATGTGAAGTATAGCCCCCGGTGGCGGCCTAAGTCAAGTGCCGCGTCCGGGAGCGAAGCGAGCCAGCGCGAAGCGGGACAGGTACGGCGGCGCAGTCCCCAAGGCCGCGGCCTCGGCGGCGAGCTTGCCGAGCAGGACGGTGAACTTGAATCCGTGCCCGGAGCAGCCGCTGACGAGCCAGATATGGGGCATGTCGGGGGCGGCGTCTACAATGAAGTCTTCGTCGGGGGTGTTGGTATAGAGGCAGGCCTGGGCGTGCGTCACCTGCCGTGTCAGGCCCTCAAATCGGGCGGCGGCATAGTCCGCCATTTGGTCCGCGTAAGCGGCGTCCGGCGGGCGGCGCGCGTTGTCCGGGTCTACGGGGTCGCCTAAGTTGTGTGAGGCCAGCTTGACGCCCGCGATGCAGCCGTCGGCGGGGAAGCCGTAGATGTTGGCGTCGGCATCTATCCAGACCGGCAGGCGATCCGCCTCGAAGTCCTGCGCCGCGCCAGGCGCAGGTTTCAAGTAGACGACCTGCTGGTGGGTGACGTGCAGGGGAAGATGGAGTGAGGCAAGTAACCGGCCCATCCAAGGACCCGCTGTGACCAGGACGCGGTCCGCCGCATGCTCCTCCCCATCCCCGGTCGTGACGACGGCCTTGCCGCCCCTTTGCATCACGGCGGAAACGGTGGTTTGCTCCCGGATGTCCGCACCCAGCGCGCGGGCCATTCGGACATTGGCCTGGACGCAGGCCGACGCGCGCAGATAGCCCATGTCCGGCTGATACAGCGCCGCCTCAGCGCCGGTCAGGTGCAGGGCGGGGAACCGATGCCGGGCCTCAGCGGCGTCCAGAATCTCATGGGCGACCCCATTCCCCTCCAGCGCGGCCCGTGCCGACGCGAGAAGCGGGCTGTTCTTGTCCCCGAAGAAGACACCGCCGGTGCGCGCCAGCAGGGCCTCACCCGCCTCCGCTTGCAGTTCCTGCCACAGCGGGTATGCCTCGCCCATCATGTGGGTATAAACTTCATCAGGGTAGGTGTACCGGATGATGCGCGACTCGCCGTGCGAGCTGCCCCGCGCGTGCCCGACGATGAACTGCTCGAAGGCAACCACTTCATGCCCCATCCGCGCCAGGAACCGCGCCGCCGCGCTGCCCGTCCCGCCCACGCCGACGATGATGACTTTCATATTCCTGCGCCCTTTTCCTGAAAACGGATGCGACGAGTGGTTGAAAACCACTCGCTAGGAGCGGCGTCCTTCGGACGGCAGAAGGATACAGGCGGAAGGGCATGGCAACAGGAGAAGGGCCGTGCTAGCCATTTGATTGTCCTCCGTCCGCAGGACGCCTGTCTCAGCGAGCGGTTTTCAACCACTCGTCACTCGTCATTCGGCTCGGCCACTCGCTCGATATTATGACACACCCAGGCAGGAAAGCGGCCCGCCGAGCGGGAACAACAGGCCATGCCGTCAACCACCCCATTGAAGCCGCGCATCCTGCTGTCCTGGAGCAGTGGCAAGGATGCTGCTTGGGCGCTGCACATGCTGCACCTGTCCGGCGGGGTCGAGGTCGTTGGGCTGCTGACGACTTTGAACGCGGAGTCCGACCGGGTCGCCATGCACGCCGTCCGGCGGACATTGCTGGAGGCCCAGGCGGAGGCGGTGGGCCTTCCGCTGCTGCAAGTCCCGCTGCCGTGGCCGTGTTCCAATGCCGAGTACGAGGCGGCTCTGGGGCGGGCGCTGGCCGAAGCGCGCGCGATATGGGGTGTCACGCACATCGCCTTTGGGGACCTGTTCTTGGAGGAGGTCCGCGCCTACCGCGAACGTCAGTTGTTGGGCACGGGGCTGACGCCGCTGTTCCCGCTGTGGGGGATACCGACGGGCGCGCTGGCGCGGGAGATGGTCGCAGGCGGCCTGGAAGCGCGGCTGATCTGCGTGGACCCGAAGCGGCTGCCCGAGTCGTTCGCGGGCCGCGCCTTCGACGCGGCCTTGCTCCAAGACCTGCCGCCGGACGTGGACCCCTGCGGCGAGGTGGGGGAGTTCCACACGTTCGCCCACGGAGGGCCGATGTTCTCGCATCCCATACCGATCACGGCGGGCGAAGTCGTCACCCGCGATGGTTTTGTCTTCGCCGATCTATTGTTATGAGAAGGAAACTACACCGATGCCGACCGAACCTCTGCTGAACCGACGTGATGCCATCAAGATGGCCCTGTTCTCGGCAGCGGCCCTGACCGCCTCCCGCCTCCCCGTCTGGGGCCAGGCCGCGCCCGCCGTCCCTGCGGCCACGGGGCCATTCACGCTGCCGCCGCTGCCATATGCGTTCGACGCCCTGGAGCCGTACATCGACGCCCAGACGATGCAGCTCCACCATGACAAGCACCACGCGGCCTATGTGAAGAACCTGAACGCCGCCGTTGCCAAGCTGCCCGCTGGCAAAGGCGATAGCACGAACGTCGAGGATTACGTTCGCGGCCTGCTCGTCGCCCCGTCCTTCGGCATCACCGACCCGACCGACCCGATCTACAAAGCCATCCGTAACAACGGCGGCGGGCACTATAACCATTCGCTCTTCTGGCAGATGATGCAGAAGGGCGGGGCTGGGAAGCCGACCAAAGACATGGCCTCGGCCATAGACAAGCAGTTCGGCAGCTACACGAAGTTCCAGGACCAGTTCACCAAGGCCGCCCTGGGCCAGTTCGGCAGTGGCTGGGCGTGGCTTTCGCTCGCGCCCGATGGCACGCTCAAGGTCGAGTCCACGGCCAACCAGGACAGCCCGCTCATGCTGGGCCGGACGCCTCTGCTGGCCATTGATGTCTGGGAACACGCCTACTACCTCAAGTACCAGAACCGCCGCCCCGAGTACGTCGCCGCCTGGTACAACACGGTCAACTGGGACTTCGTCAACGACCGCTTCACCCAGGCGAAGAAGGCGGCGTGAGCGGGCTGGGGCTTTTCACAGCCCCGGCCTGGTGGAGACACAGCATGTTCAAGCGCAAACGGAAAGAACTCACGACGGCGGATGCCCCGGACAGCCTCGCGCCCTGGGAGCTGCTGGACGAGGCCGGGATCGAGGCGCAGACAGCCCTGCTGCGGGAGCGGCGGCCGGGCCGGAACCTGGTCGCCATCGCTCGGCGGCTGGACACGGACGCCGTGGCCTGTTTCGACAAGGGGCAGGACGGGGCGGGCAAGGCCGTCCTAGTGCTCGAGGGCCTGGACGCGGCAGACGGAGGGGCAGCGCGGCACTACAAGGGCTTCGGGGAGTGGTTCGACGCAGCCCTGGTGGACGCTCAGGGGTATGAACAGGAATGATGCCGGAAGGCGTTCAAAACCGGACGGAGCAGGTGCGCGCCCTGGTGCGCGGCGTGCTGGGCGAGGAGCTTCTGGCGGTCACGCACCAGGACTTCAGGCACCGGAGCCTCACCTTTGACGTGGCGCTGGCCGAGCGCAGCATCATCGTCCGCACCAACGCCGCCGCCGGGGCCTTTGCCGGAACCGTCCACAACCTGACGATACTGGCCGGGCTAGACCTGCCGGTCCCGCGTGTCCTCGCCGCCGACCTGACAGGTGAGCGCGTCCCCTTCGGATGGATGATATTGGAGAAGATACCGGGGCGCGACCTGCGGGACGAGCTGCCCGCCATGAGCCAGGCCCAGATGACGCGGCTGGCCGCGCAGATCGTCGGGTTCCAGCGCCGCGTCATAGCACTGCCGATAGGAGGCGGTTTCGGCTATGCCCCTCTTTGCGGAGCGGAAGATGGAGGCGGGCGCGGCAAGCAGCGCCCCTACAAGTCCCCTCCGGCCTCCCGCGCCCGGATCATCTCCCCCACCCGCCCCGCCTGGCCCGTGTCTGATGACCGGGCGGTGTCAATGCTCAGGACGAACTCGACGGTTCGGGGCCGGGCCGACATCCGCTGCGAGCTGACCCGGTAGCGCTTGTAGGCATGAGTCAGGCAGGTGAGACGACCACGCTCCGCCGCCGCCTGAAGCTCTGAGAAGCAGGTGGTCTTTCCCGGGAACTTGACTAGGTTTCCGCCGTCCCAATCTCCATCATGAAACCACGCCTGCTCGCC
>JANLUQ010000600.1:0-5267 GCA_031363565.1 Armatimonadota bacterium
TAATCCCCCTCGCGGCAACGGAGTGTATTATACACGCTTGCGCCGAAAAAATCAAGCCTCCTAGCGAGATTTTTGACTCTTATGCTGTCCCATAAGCGTCATTGACGATGGCGGCGATGGTCTTCTCGGGCTTCCCGCCAACGTAGAACCAGATCAGGTAGGCCAAGTGCCCCAGCGTCCACACGACCAGCAGGGGCCAGTACAGCCCGAGCGGAGCATAGCGCGGGGCCAGTTCGGGCAGGAGCTGCCAGGCCCGGAAGGCCGCCAGGGCATAGGTCAGCCCGCCGCCAACCGTGAACGATAGGGTGCTGGCGCTGATGAAGGTGTAGGGGCGTGTCAGGTCCAGTGCGACGAACTTTGGGCCAGGCGTCTGGTAGATGTAGACATCTTCCATGCGGTGCGCCACCAGGAAGTCGCCGCCCAGGAGCGAGTTGATCTTCTTCTCCAGAGCGGTGGCATAGATGCGGGCGAACAGGTTGTAGGTCAGCAGATACGCGCAGAAGAACCCGGCGTAGACGATGAAAAATGGCAGCACAAAGATGGCCGCCCGGAAGGGGTGGTAGAGGCTGACGGCGATATTCAGCAGCGTCAGGACCGTAAAGAGGTGGGCGGCCTGGAAGAATTGGATGTAGTAGCCATAGTGCATGCCCCGCATCCTTTCAAGCTGGGCTTGAAGGACGCGGAACTGCGTGTCGGCGAGCTTCTCGGTTTGTTCGGTCGCCATGCGCGCTCGCTTCTATCTACTCTTCTACTTGAGGCTCGTCAGGAAGGCGTAAAGGGGGGCACTTTTGGCGGCGGGCATGTGGTAGACCGGCATCGGCTTATTGACATGGCCACCGTCCTCGGTGACGCCCGTATTCATCATCCGCTCCCAAGTCGTCAAGGTGTACTTGTGTGTGACGCCGGTCGCGCGGATCGAGGGCGAGAAGCCCTTTTTGCCGGCATAGGTGGCCGAGTGGCAGCCGCTGCAGCCATTGCTCTCGGCGATCACCTTACCCGCCGTGATCTGGGCGGCGGAGGCTGCTGCCGGGTGTTTCATCGCTTTGGGCGGGGCGGCAGGGCTGGTCTGGGTGCCGGCCAGGGTGACGCATAGGCCGAAGGCCAGGGTCAGGGCGGCGGTGGATGTCATTCGCATGGGTCGTTTGCTCCGGCTGGGGTCGTCTAGATGTGTCCTAAGAATAGCACACCGGGGAAAGCCTGTCAAGGGTCCGCCGTGTTATGGGCGGCGCTCTTTTAAGACGGGCGGGCGGCGGCGAATGGTTCCCTGGCGGTAGTGGGAAGGAAAAGAGGTGGTACGCGCATAACTCTGACGCATCAGACCGCGCACCAAGATGCAGCGAGGCGCGGACGGAGGAGACACGCATGGCGATTGCTTTTCGGATACCCGGCTCATTGAAGATGCCTCTGCCGGAACTGGCCCAGTGGGCCGCCGACCATGGCTTCGGCGCCCTCGACATCGGCGGTCCCACCCCTGAGGCCGTGGAGGCCGTGCGGGGCGCGGGCCTGGACGTGGGGACATTCGACCTGGGGGGAACGGGCGGGCTGCTCTCCCCGGACGCCGGCCAGCGGCAGGAAGCCGCCGCGAAGATCGCCGAGAGTGCCAAGCGCGCCCAGGGCCTGGGGCTGACAAAGGCATTCGGCGTCTTCCTGCCCCAAAACGGCGGTCAGGGCCGTGCCGACAGCTTCGCGAACTGGGCACAGGGCTGGCCCGCCGCAAGCGAGGCATTGGCCTCAGCGGGGGTCGCCTTCTGCATGGAGGGCTGGCCAGGCGGCGGGCCGCATTACCCCGCTCTGGGTGTTACACCCGAGACCGTCCGCGCCATGCTGGCCGTGGATGCCGAAAAAGGCGCGGGCGCCCTGAAGCTGAACTATGACCCAAGCCACCTGGTCCGCGTCGGCGTGGACCCGCTGCAGTTTCTGTATGAGTTCGGCGCGCATGTCCGTCACGCCCACGGCAAGGACACGGCATTGAACCCCAGCCTGCTGTATGAGACCGGCAACCTGGGCGCCTCCCTGCCCGCCGACTTTCCAGGGTCCGCCGCCAAAAACCAGCCCAGCTTCGGCGAGGGCTGGTGGCGCTACTGCATCCCCGGCGACGGCGTTACATCATGGGGCGCGGTGGCCGGGCTGCTGTCCCAGAACGGCTACGACGGCCACGTCTCGGTGGAACTCGAAGACTTCCGCTACAACGGATCGCGGGAAGGCGAGATGAAGGGCCTGATCCGCTCCCAGCAGTACCTCTCCCGGTTCTTCTAGGGGCGTTTGTTCTAGGAGTATTTGTTCTAGGAGTATTTGTTCTAGGAGGCAGCATGTCCGGAACCCTCACACAACTGCGCGACCTGACCTATGCCGTCCAGGACGGCAGGCCGCTCGACCTCGACCTGTACCTGCCGCCCGTATCAGGCCCGCGCCCACTCGTCGTCTGGGTGCATGGGGGGGGCTGGTACGCGGGCAGCAAGGATCACTGCCTGGCCGTGTCCCTGACCGACCGGGGGTACGCGGTCGCCAGCATCAACTACCGCCTGAGCCACGAGGCCCTCTTCCCCGCCCAGATCCACGACTGCAAGGGTGCGGTCCGCTGGCTGCGCGCCCACGCCGCCGAGTATGGGCTGGACTCGGGCCGCGTCGGGGCGTGGGGAGACTCGGCAGGCGGGCATCTTGTCGCCCTGCTCGGCACGTCCGGCGATGTGGCCGAACTGGAGGGCGCAGTCGGCGGCAACTTGGATCAGTCCAGCCGGGTGCAGGCCGTCTGTGACTGGTACGGGCCGACGGATATGCTTCAGATGGGCGGCTCTCCCAGCGAGATTGACCACGACGCACCAGACTCGGCGGAAGCTCGGCTGTTCGGCGGCCCCATTCACGAGAAGCGCGACCTGGTCCGGCTCGCCAACCCGATCACGTTCCTCCGGCCCGACGCGCCGCCGTTTTTGATCGTCCACGGCGACCGGGACCCTATCGTCCCGCTCCGCCAGAGCGAGATTCTTGCCGACGCCCTGCGCGCGGCAGGCGTGCCGGTGACGTTCCTCACGGTTGCCGGAGCGGGGCACAGCTTCGACGATCCCCTGTACTGGCAGAAAGCAGCGGAGTTCTTCGACGGAACACTGGCCTGAACGAAGCCAGGGGACAGACTCATGCCCGAAGAACAAGACCAAGACGCCCGGCTGATCGCATGGTCGGTGGCGCAGGACAACTGGACGCAGGCGAAATCCGATCTGGCGACCGCCGCCACGCTGATGGACGCCGGCATCCACTACGCCGCCGTCTTCTTCAGCCAGCAGGCATCCGAGAAGTCCCTGCGGGCGGTCTGCATCCTACGGCTGCAAAAGAACCCGCGCGGCCACAACATCATCCAGAGCGCAAACGATCTGCAAGCGCCCCTGGAGATCATGAACGCCGCCGCCGAGCTAAACGCCGACTTCCTCACCGCCCGCTCGGTCGAATCGGCAGGGGGCGTCCCCGCCCACCTCTATGACCGCGACAGCGCCCAGCGGCATTTGGACGCGGCGCGGGCGATCTTGGAGTGGGTGAAGGAGATGATGTGAGCGTTCCTCTGTTATTCGTAGGATCACGCCGATTCGACTGGCGGTCAGCCTCAACGAGCCGTTCGCCCGCGACGGCTTCTGCTACAAACTCGTCGCCGCTGTCATCGCGCCACCATAGGGACACTGCTTGCTGCGCCCTTTGTTTTGGCATCTATGAAGAGGATACCATGATTGTCTCTCTCCTCAGCATGGTCAATGAGGTGGGCCGTGCACTCCCCGCCATGAACGGCAGGTCTGGGAGGTGCAGATGCCGACCGTCCTGCGGGCGGAAGAGGCAAGAGGGCAAGGAGGAATCGAAAGATGAAGTTCATCTTCCGGAACCACGACGGTAGCCACGCACATCTGCGCGCCTCTATCTGTCTGCGCCAGTGCTTGTCGTCCCTGCTCCTGGCTGCAATGATCGCCCTGCCGCTGCCCGTCCACGCGGGAGAGCCGACGATAGCGGTGAGGGCGGTGGACTTCCTCAACAGCATCGGCGCGAACTCGGCTGTGTCCAGGCGCGGGGAAACTTTGCAGGACACAGTCAAAGCCGCGCGGTATGTTGGGCTGGGCTGGATCAGGGCGGGCTATGAGGGCGATATCCCCATCGAGGACCTCCTTGCGCTCCATAAGCAAGCCGGAGTGCGGTTTTCCTATGGCCTGGGGAGCGGCGGGACGGATATTCCGAGGCTGCTGGCGGGGGGTCGGCGGCTGGCAGCGGCGGGCGCACTGCTGGCCTTTGAAGGGCCGAATGAGCCGAACAACTGGGGCGTCAATTATCAGGGCGAGAAGGGCGGCGGCGGGGCACCCTCCTGGCTGGCGGTGGCGAGATTGCAGAGGGATCTGTACCGAGCAGTCAAGAGTGACCCCGTGCTGAAGAAGTATCCCGTGTGGAGCATCAGCGAGAACGGCGCGGAGGCGGACAACGTGGGGCTGCAATTCTTGACCGTCCCCACGGGTACGAACGGCCTGATGCCGGACGGCACGCGCTATGCCGACGCCGCGAACGTCCACAACTATATCTACCACCCGAACTCTCCCGGCCTGAACGACAACAAGACCTGGAACGCCGCCGACCCGAGTCCGGCCTGCAAAGTGGACGGGCTTTACGGCAACTACGGCTCGACCTGGGCGCACCACTACGCGGGTTATTCCACCGCCGCCCTCGCGACCCTGCCCCGCGTCACGACGGAGACCGGCGGGGCCATCGGCGGAGTTATCACTGAAAACATCCATGCCCTGAACCTTTTAAGCATGTACCTGGACCAGTTCAAGCGCGGCTGGAGCGACACCGACGTTTACCTGCTGCGGGATCGGAGCGATGAGGCCAGCAACCAGCAGTATGGGTTCTACAAACCAGACTATGCCCCGCGCAAGGCAGCCGTCTTCCTCCACAATCTGACCTCGGTTCTGGCTGACCACGGTTCGCTGAAGACGCCGGGGAGGCTCGGTTACTCGGTCCCAAACGAGCCGGCCACGGTCCATGACCTGCTGCTGCAAAAGAGCAATGGGGCGTTCGAGCTGGTGGTATGGAATGAGCAGATCACCGGAACAAGCACTGTCAAGGTGAACCTCGGCCGCGCCTATCCTTTGGTGAAGGTTTACGACCCGACGGTCGGCACGGCCCCGATGCGGACAGTCCGCAACGCCGTTTCTCTCACGCTGACATTAAGCGATCATCCGATGGTCATCGAAATACCGGCAAGCGCTGGAAGGGGATAGAAGGCAGCACCATGGCTTATTACT
>JANLUQ010000601.1:0-5276 GCA_031363565.1 Armatimonadota bacterium
GCCGGCCGACGACCCGCAGGTGGTCCGGAAAGCGCCGGACGACGTCCAAGGTCTGCGTTCCGACGCTGCCCGTCGCGCCCAGAATGACGACGCGTTTCATTGGCTTTCCACCGCGCCGAACTTGCGGGTACGTCTCTGGTAGTCTTCGAGGGCTTCGACGAAGAGCGCGGGCGTGAAATCTGGCCACAGTACCGGCGTCACCCAGATCTCGGAATAGGCGATGCCCCAGAGCAGGAAGTTCGAGATCCGCATCTCGCCCGCCGTGCGAATCAAGAGGTCCGGGTCGGGCAGGTCGGGAGCATACATATAGGAGGACAGCATCTCTTCCGTGACCTCGGCAGGGTCCGTTTCACCGCGCTGGACGGCCTCGGCGATGCGGCGGGCGGCATCAGCGATCTCGGCCCGTCCCCCATAATTGATCGCCAGGTTAAACGTCAGGCCCGTAAAGCCTGCCGTGCGCCGCACGGCGCTGGCAAAAGTCTCGCGCAGACCATCTGGCAGGTCGTGCAGGCGGCCGGAAACGTGAATGCGGACATGGTTCTGGACCAGGTCTTCGACCTCGGCCTGCATGGCAGCCTCCATCAGATGCATCAGGCCGCCGACCTCGGCTTCGGGCCGTCGCCAGTTCTCGGTCGAGAATCCGAAGACCGTTAGGTGCTTTATTCCAAGATCGTCGGCGGTGGAGACGATCTCTTTCAAGGCACGGTATCCCTCCCAATGCCCAAAAAGTCGGTCCTGGCCCTTCGCGTTCGCCCAGCGCCCGTTGCCGTCCATGATGATGGCGACATGCGCGGGGAGGCGCGCGGAGTCGAGCCGCGCCCTCAAAGTTTCGATTCCGTGGACATCCCCCGTGACAGGGACCTGCTCCGAAAGGAGAGTGTTCATCGCATGACCGCCCTGCTAGACTTCAAGCAGTTCGGCTTCTTTGGCCTTGGTGATGCGGTCTATCTCTACAATATACCGATCCGTCATCTTCTGCAAACCGTCCTGGGCGCGCTTCAGGTCGTCTTCGGAGACCTCGCTCTTTTTAACTAACGCCTTGCCCTGGTCGTTGGCGTTCTGGCGGACTTTGCGGATGGAAACTTTGCCTTCTTCAGCCTTGCGCCCCAGCACCTTGACGAACTCCTTGCGCCGCTCCTCGGTCAGCGGTGGGATAATCAGCCGGATCGCCGACCCGTCATTCACCGGGTTGATGTTGATGTCTGAGTTTTTGATGGCCTTGTCAATTGCGCCAACGAGGTTACGCTCATAGGGCGCGATGACGAGCTGACGGCTGTCGGGAACGCTGATGTTCGCGATCTGGTTGAGGGGTGTCGGCGCCCCGTAATACTCTATCATGATGCCGTCCAGCAGGCTCGGGTTCGCCCGCCCGGTGCGGATGGTGGAAAAGTCGTGCTGGGTGGCATCCACCGTCTTCTGCATCTTCTGCTCGGCATCTTTGGCGAGATCGGCTAAACTCATGGTATATGCTCCTGAAATCGATTATAGAAAAGCGGATTCCGCGACAACCGGGCGAATAGGTTCAAGCCATGTCAGGTTAAACAACGCGCCAGGTTCCTGGCGGCGTGCTTGGATGAACTCGCCGGCTTTGCGCGCGCACCGAGCTACTTCTTGAGAGGTAATCACGTCACGAGTAGTCGGTGAGCAGTCGCTGGCCGCAATCCAGAGAGGGTGTCCGCTCTGTTCGCGCCATAACTCGACCCCGACCACGACACATCGTTTCGCTGCGAGCCACAAAACGGCAGCCACTGCATCTGGGGCGGCCCAGGCCATCTCGTTCCCGAAGGTATATGCCTTCTCTCGAAGCTTCTGTGGAAGCCTCAGATTAGCGAGACCGTAAGGCTAATGAAGGACACCAATCAGGTGGGACACAGTCTCGTCTGAGAACACAAGCCAGCGCATTCCTTGTACTGTGTTGAACGAGTGTAGGAACACATCACCTTGGAAAGCATCCAAGCCGGAGACGAGTTCTGGGAACCCCTGGATGAAGTTACCTTTCCGTCTGTTGATCGTCTCGCGGATGCGATAAACCCCTCTAAGCTCTTTGACAGGTATCAACCGTGATGAACATATGCCTGGTTGCAGCCTGGGAAGGTCATCCCAGAGCTGCCGAGCTAAACTGCCGCCGGGCTGCCTCTCAAGAAGAGCGGCTAGCAGATCATCAGCTTCCATAGCTAAGGTTTACGCATCTTTGGCGACGAGCGTTCCAATCCGCGCCCCCTCGGCGACGCGCTGGATGTTGCCCGGCACGTTTATGTCGAAGACAACGATGGGCAGGTTGTTCTCCATGCAGAAGGCCATCGCGGTCAGATCCATGACCTTCAGGCGGCGGTCAATGGCATCGGCGTAGGCGATGCGGTCGAACTTGACGGCGTCCGAGTGCTGGCGCGGGTCCTTATCATAGACGCCGTCCGTGCCGTTCTTCGCCATCAAGATGGCCTCGGCGCGGACCTCGGAGGCGCGCAGGGCGGCGGCGGTATCAGTGGTGAAGAAGGGGTTGCCTGTGCCGCCGGCCAGGATGACGACGCGGTTCTTTTCTAAATGGCGCAGAGCGCGGCGGTTGATGTACGGCTCGGCGACGGTCTGGATAGGAATGGCGGTCTGAACACGAGTGTCCACGCCTTGTCGCTCCAAGGCATCCTGCAAGGCAAGGGCATTGACGACAGTTCCCAGCATCCCGATGTGGTCTGCCGTAACGCGCTTCATGCCGGCCTTTTCGGCAAGCTGGCCGCGCATGACGTTGCCGCCGCCGATGACGATGGCGGTTTGAACGCCGCTGCGCTGCAAACTAGCCACCTCGCCGGCGATCTTGGCGATGGCCTGATAGTCAATGACCCCGTGGCTGCCGTCCCCGGCGAAGGCTTCGCCGGAGAGCTTGAGCAGCACACGGGACCACTTCATTTGAGAAGAAGATTCGTCCGCCATAAACTAGGACGCCTCGCCGATCTCGAACCGGATGAATCGCTTGATCTCCGCTTTGCCTTTGATGAGCTGCGCGACGGTTTGCTTCGGCTCGCGGATGTAGGGCTGTTCCAGCAGGACAGCCTCTTTATAGAAGGTGCCCACCCCGCCCTCAACGATCTTTTCGAGGATCTCGGCTGGCTTGTTCGCGTTCTTCGGGTCGGCCGCCGTGCGCGTCTTGACGATATCGCGCTCCTCGGCCAACTTCGCGGCAGGGACTTGGTCCTTGCTCAAGAACTTCGGCTTGGCGGCAGCGATGTGCATGGCGACCTCGCGGGCGAGGCTCTTGACCTCCACACCCTCGCCGGTCAGCTCGACCAGGACGCCGATCTGGCCGCCCGTGTGGATGTAGGCGTCCACCGTGCCATCTTCGGTCTGGTAGGCGGCGAAGCGCTTGAAAATGATATTCTCACGCATCTTGGCGAAAACGTCCTGGATGCGAAGCTTGGCCGGCTGATTGCTCTCGGTATGCGTCGCCTCCAGAAGCTCGGCTACAGAAGCCGCACCGGGGTTCTCGATGGCGTGCTTCGCCATATCGCGGACCAGGGCGACGAACTCCTCGTTCTTGGCGACGAAGTCGGTCTCCGAGTTGATCTCGACCAGGACGCCCAGCTTGCTGTGCTCGCGGACAAGCGCCTCGATGACCCCTTCGGCACTGGTGCGGCCGTCTTTGATCTCCCGCTTGGCATTCCGCTCGCGGAACAACCGGGTTGCCACATCCATATCTCCATCGGCCTCGGTCAGAAGCTTCTTCGCTTCCATCATCCCAGCCTGTGTCTTGTCCCGCAATTCCTTGACCATTGCGGCGGTAATCTCTGCCATAGTGATTGATCCTTCATTAAGAAGGGCGCACACGCAGGTGCGCCCCTCCCTTCTTGTCTCCGTCCGTCGCCTCTAGTCTGTTCCCTACGCTGTCGTCTGCCCAGTCTCGGCGGCCACCTCCTGGGCGACCTCAGCGGGACTAGTCGTCGCCTCGGCGCCCTCTGAACCCGCCGTGCGCTGTGCAAGGCCGCTCGCGCTGCCCTCCGCCGCCATGCCGCTTGCACCCAGGGATGGGTCCAGTACGCCCGCAGGCACCTGCGCGCCGCCGGTGACGCGCCGCTCCAGGTCTTCCCAGGCCGCGCTCACAGCGGCGGCGTCGGAAGCATCACCCAGCTTCTGGGCTTCTTCCTCGGTGCCGACCACCGCCACATCCTGCCACTCGCCCTGCTTGATCTCGATAATCGCGTCGGCGATTTTGTTGGAGATCAGCTTGATGGCCCGGATGGCGTCGTCGTTGCCGGGGATAACGTAGTCCACCTCGTCCGGGTCACAGTTCGTGTCCACGATCGCGATGATCGGGATACCCAGCTTGCGGGCCTCCTGGACGGCAATCTTTTCTTTCTTCAGGTCCACAATGAAGATCGCATCGGGCATTCCGTTCATGTCCTTCATGCCGCCCAGATAGTTCTCCAGCCGGTCGCGCTCTTCGCGCAGATCGGCGGCTTCTTTCTTGGGCAGGGACTCCAGGATGCCCTCGGCGTCCAGCCGGTCGAGCTCGCGCAGGCGGGCGATGCGGGTTAGGATGGTGCGGTAGTTAGTCAGCATGCCGCCGAGCCAGCGGGAGTTGACATAGTATGAGCGCGACCGCTTGGCGGCCTCAGCGACCGCGTCCTGCGCCTGCTTCTTGGTGCCGACGAACAGGATCTTGCCGTTGTTGGAGGCGACTTCCTGGACAAAAGCGTAAGCCTCATCGAACAGCTTCAAGGTCTGATGCAGGTCAATGATGTAGATGCCGTTGCGGCCCCCGTAGATGTAGCGCTTCATCTTCGGGTTCCAGCGGCGCGTCTGGTGGCCGAAGTGGACACCTGCTTCGAGCAGGTCCTTCATGGCGAGAATTGACAAATCGTAGCTCCTTCGTGTTGTGTGCGTCCCCGCCGTTCATCCACGGCTGCGTTCCCTCGGCGGCGAGGGGCACGCGCAGGCGTGTCCGGGCAGGTGAGGATTTGGAATTTCCGTCGCAAGAGTATACCACAAAGGGGCGGCCCGATTCAACCGGCTTGACATGTCTGCCATCGCCGTGGCATAATAGAGGCATGGCGATTTCCTCCGCGGGAAAGCAATTGCGGGGAGAGTGTCTGGGGAACTGTGTCCGAGTTGGTCGAAGGAGCACGCCTGGAAAGCGTGTAATGGGGCACCCTCCATTCGTGGGTTCGAATCCCACCGGTTCCGCCATCTTCTCTCCTCTTGATCGCCTTTCCATCTGAGGAAGCCGCCATGCCCACTACCGACGTGATCGCGCAGCTTGCTACCACCGCCGCCAAGAGGCTCGGGGG